>JACQWB010000159.1 GCA_016209385.1 Candidatus Rokuibacteriota bacterium | reverse complement strand
GTTCCATGGCTGACCTCCGTGCTTGTGGGTAGAATGTGCCGAGAGCACATTGCGGCTCTGGCCTCCCATAGGCTAACCCGCGTGGTGAGCCGGGGGTCAGCCTTTCGACGCGGAAGTCATAATGTCTAGACGGCCTATATCGTAACGCCACCAGGAGGCTCAGCAGTGGCGCGGAAGCTGCCGGCGATTCATCCCGGCGAGATTCTTCTCGGGGAGCTTCTGAATCCCGTGGGCATCAGCCAGTATCAGCTGGCGAAGAATATCAGCGTCCCACCCCGTCGGGTTAACAAGATCGCACACGGTCAGCGGTCGATCACGACCGATACCGCGCTCCGTCTGGCGCGGTATTTTAGGACCTCTGAGCGGTTCTGGCTCAACGTGCAGAGCCTGTACGAGGTCGAGAAGGAGCGGCTTGGGAGGCGGTTAGAGCGCGAGGTGGCGGTGCTGGGCCTGGCCTAGCCACCGCGGCTGACCGCGAGCCCCAGATAGACGGCGGCGGCGCCGAGGAGGATCACCGCCCGGTCGATCCACGCCATCGCCCGGAGCTCGCGGGCCCCGCTCCGCCCCGCTTCCGCCTCGCGGGCCAGCCTCGACACCAGCCCGAAGTCCCGGTGGGCGGCTAGCATCAGCGCCACGATCACCAGGAAGATCTTCAGCGCGAGCAGCGTCCCGGCGCGCGTCTCCACCAGCACGCCCAGGCTCACGCGGGAGAGGTTGTGGAGCCCGCTGAGGACGAGCACCAGGATCGCGACCCAGGCGACGGGGCGGGCGCGCCGGAGCATCCGCGCTCCGACCTGGAGCCCTCCATCCCGCTTGAGGGCGGGCAGGAGGACGTGACTCTGAAAGAGGAGCCCGCCCAACCAGACCACCGCCGCGAGAAGATGGAGCCAGAGGCCCAGGAGCCTCAGCGCGGGGCGCCTCCGTCGAGAAGCGCCGCAGCGGCGCCGTGAACGTCCGAAAAGTCGGGGAAGAGGAGGTCCGGACCGCAGGCCGCGAGCTCCCCCGCGCTGTGCTGCCCCGTCGCCACGGCCACGGCCACAGCGCCGAAGGCCCGAGCGCAGCCGATGTCGAGCGGCGTGTCGCCGATCACCAGCACCCGCTCGGGAGCGATCGGCCGTCCCACCAGGGCCTCCGCCCGACGGACGGCGACCGCGGGCAACCGGGAGCGGTCGGCGTCGTCGGAGCCATACGCCCCGACGCTGAAGTGGGACCAGAGGCCCGTCGGCGCCAGCTTGATCCGCGCGCCGCCCTCGATGTTTCCGGTCAGCAGCCCGACGACCGCCCCGGGAGATCCGGCAAGCCGCGGCACCAGCTCGCCGATCCCGGGCATGAGCGCCACCCGTTCGCCGCTGCCAATCTCGGCGGCAAGCTCCTCGAGGTACCGCGCATAGAAGGCGGAGAGTCCGGCGGCGATCGTTCCGGGCTCGAGCCCGGCGGCGGCCATGAGGTCGGCCACGATCTGGGGATCCGTCTTCCCCCTGAAGTCGTAGCGCTCGATGGGGCCCGTCACGCCGAAGACGGCGGCAAACGCCCGGGCCATCGCCCGGCGTCCGGCGCCCCGAGCCCTCACCAGGGTGCCGTCCACGTCGAAGAGAATCAGGCGCATCAACGAGCAGACCTTGAGAGCCCCAGCGACCGGAGCCGCACGACGACGGACGGGAGCAGGCTGAGCACGGCCTCGACCTCCGCGGCCGTGGTCCACCGGCCCAGCGTGAAGCAGAGCGAGCCCTCGGCCTCCTCGGCGTCGCAGCCGATGGCGCGGAGCACGTGGGACGGCTCGCGCGTTTTCGAGCTGCACGCGGAGCCGGAGGACGCGGCCACGCCCGAGAGGTCGAGGTCCATGAGAACACTGTCAGCCTTCGCCCCCCGGAGGCACACGCTCGCGTGATGCGGCAGCCGGTCGGCCCGCGGGCCGGTGAGCCGGCAGTCCGACACCGCCGCCAGCAGACCGGTGATCAGCCGATCCCTCAGCTCTCGCAGCCGGCCCGCCTCCGCCTGGCCTTCGAGGCGCGCCAGCTCGGCCGCGACCCCCATGCCGACAATCGCCGGAAGGTTCTCGGTCCCCGAGCGGTAGCCGCCTTCCTGGCCGCCTCCGAGGATCTGCGGATGGAACCGGACCTCGGGTCTCACCCAGAGGGCCCCCGTGCCCGGCGGGCCGCAGAGGTCGTTGCCGGAGAGCGTGACGAGACCGATGCCGAGCTCGTCCACCGAAAGCGGGATCCGTCCCGCCACACCGACCGCGTCCACGTGGAAGGGCAACCCGCGCTCTCGGGCGACCCGCGCGAGGGCGGCGATGGGCTGGACGGTCCCGATCTCGGGATTGGCGGCCTGGATGGAGGCCAGCACGGTGTCGGGCCGGATCGCGCTGGCGAAGCGCTCCGGATCCACCCGCCCGTCACCGTCGACCGCCAGATAGGTCACCGTGAATCCGCGCTTCTCGAGATCCCGGCACGGGTTCAGCACGGAGATGTGCTCGACGGACGAGGTGACGACGTGGCCACCGGCCGCTCGGAGCGCGACCCCCTTGATCGCCAGGTTGTTGGCTTCGGTGGCGCCCGAGGTGAAGATGACGCCGCCGACCGCGCCCCCCACGAGGCGCGCCACCTTCACCCGGGCCGCCTCCAGCGCCCGCTGGGCCTCGTGCCCGAGCGAGTGCACCGCGGACGGATTGCCGATCCCGCCCTCGAGGAATGCCCCCATCACCGCGAGCACCCGCGGGTCCACCGGCGCGAACCCGCCATAGTCGAGGTACGCCCGCAGCGCCCCCGCGGCCGCACCCGCCAGCTTACCGGCTCTTGCGGACGAGGAAGCGGTAAACCGAGCCATTCTTGCCGATCTCCACCAGCTCGTGGCCGGTCCGTCGGGTCCAGCTCTTCATGTCCGGTTCGGAGGATGGATCATCGGAGAGCATCTCGAGCACCTGCCCCACCGCCAGCTCCCGGATCGCCTCTCCGGTCTTGACGATGGGCATCGGACAGAAGAGTCCCAGGCAGTCGATCTGCTTGTCGGGCGCAATCACCGTAGCGTGAATTCCCCGCGCGCGAGGCGCGACACTCTCTCAACGGTACCCGGAGGGAGCGGCAGTGTCAAGAAAACCGCGCAAATTCTCGTTGACAGCCCCCGGAAGCGCGCCCAAAATAATCGTTAGCCTCATGCCGACACCTCGACCACGTCGCGTTCCGTTTTCCAGGTACCGCATCAAGCGGAAGGTCATTCTCGCGGTGCTCCTCTCCTCGATCATCCCGCTCATGATCCTGACCTACGTGCTGCTCGATCCGGAAAGCCACGCGGCGCAGGTCACCGCGCTCCAGGCGCTCATCGTTTTCACCGCCCTCCTGATGGCTGGCGGCCTCTACGTGATCTGGGACGTGGCGACCGCCGTGGCCCGCGCCGCCGAGGCCGCGGCCTCGGCGCGGCCGCTCGAGGAATTCGAAGGCCGCCTCGACGAGGTGGGCACGCTCGCGTCGTCGTTCGGGCACATGCTCTCGACCATCAACCAGCAGACCAGCGAGATCAACGCCTTCGGCGCGCGCCTGGACTCCGCGCGCAGGGAACTCGAGGTCTCCGACGCGCCGCTGAAGAACCTGTTATTCAAGGACGAGGTGACCGGCCTCTACAACCGCCGGTTCCTCATGTTCCGCCTGGAAGAGGAGCTCAGTCGCTACCGCCGCTTCAACCATCCGGCATCCGTCGTCCTGGCGGACCTCGACGGCTTCAAGGAGATCAACGACACGCTCGGACACGCGGTCGGGGACGAAACGCTCCGGGAAGTCGGACAGCTCCTGGTCACGCACTCGCGCGGGATGAACGTCATCGCCCGGTACGGGGGCGACGAGTTCGCGATCCTGCTGGTGGAGACGCCGAAGTCGGGCGCGCGTCTCTACGCCGAGCGGATGCGCCAGCTCATCGCCGGGTGTTCGTTCGGCCACGGGCGGCGTCTCACCGCGAGCTTCGGGATCGCCAGCCTGCCGGAGGATGTGAGCGCGTCCGCCGACGACCTGATCCGCGCCGCCGACGAGGCGCTCTACGCGGCCAAGCGAACGGGGAAGAACGTGGTCGCGGGCTACGAGCCCGGCGCCGTCGAGCTGGAGACCAAAGACAAGGTGGACTGACCGTGTCCGAACCCCGACAGGTCCTCATCGTGGACGACGACCGTCAGGTCCGCGAGGTCCTCCACGAGGTCCTCCTGGCCAACGGCTACAAGTGTCACCTGGCGAACGACGGACGGGAGGGGCTCGAGCTGTTCCGCGCCAGCCGCCCGCCCCTCACCGTCACCGACATGAAGATGCCGGTCATGGACGGGCTCCAGTTCCTGAAGGCCGCGCGCGCGCTCGACCCCGACGCGGCGATCATCATGCTGACCGGGGTCGCCGATATCAAGACCGCCATCGAGAGCCTCAAGCACGGCGCCTACGACTACATCGTCAAGCCGGTGAACATGGACGAGATCCTCATCGCGGCCGAGCGGGCCCTCGAGCGCCGGCAGCTCATGATCGAGCGGCGCGAGTACCAGACCATGCTGGAGCGCAGGGTCGAGGAGGCGACGCGGGACCTGGCCGCGGCGCTGAAGGAGCTCCAGGTGACCTACTGGACCACGCTCGAGGCGCTGGGCTCCGCGCTCGACACCCGCGACGTCGGCACCGAGGCGCACTCCCGGCGGGTGCACGGCTACGCGCTGACGACGGCCCGCGCCCACGGCGTGCCCGAGGAGCTCATCAAGGACATCGAGCACGGCGTGCTGCTCCACGACATCGGGAAGATCGGGATCCCGGACGCCATCCTCCTGAAGCCCGGGCCCCTCACGCCGGAAGAGTGGAAGATCATGCGTACCCACCCCGAGGTGGGGCGGAGGCTCGTCGAGCGGATCCCGTTCCTGCGCCAGGCGGCGCCGATCGTCTACCACCACCACGAGCGGTGGGACGGCACCGGGTACCCGCTGGGGCTCAAAGGCGAGCAGATCCCCCTCGGCGCCCGGATCTTCGCCGTCGTCGATGCCTTCGACGCGATGACGTTCGACCGGCCGTACTCGAAGGCCATCTCCTTCGAGG
>JACQWB010000158.1 GCA_016209385.1 Candidatus Rokuibacteriota bacterium | reverse complement strand
TCTCCCACACGGCCCGACGGTCCCGGATACCATCCACGGCGTCATCACGGCGCGCATTGACCGGCTGCCCGAAGAGACCAAGCGGGTCTTGCAGGCCGCGTCCGTTCTCGGCCGGGAAGTGTCCCTCAGGCTCTTGAACGCTACGTGGGAGGGGTCCGGAATACCATCGGCGCTGACAGTAGAGAACCATCTCTCCGAGCTCAAGCGGATGGAGTTTCTCTATGAGCAGAGCTGGGCAGCGGAACCGGGATATGTCTTCAAGCACGCCCTCACGCAGGAGGTGGCATACGAGAGCCTCCTGACCGCTCGTCGCCAGGTCCTCCATGCAGCGGCCGGTCAGGCCCTCGAGAGGCTCTATGAGGAGCGCCTCGAGCAAGTTTATGATCGCCTGGCGTACCACTACTCGAAGACTAACGAGTCCACCAAGGCCGTGGAGTACCTGACTCGGTTCGCCCGGCAGGCGGCGCGGAAGTTCGCCCATGCCGAAGCTGTCACGGCTCTCCAGGGGGCTCTTGCTCATGTGGAGCGGCTGCCGGCCGAACAGCGGGATGCTCACCTCCTGGACATCGTGCCCCGTCTGGCACGCTCGCTCTCGTCGTTGGGCCGCCTTGCGGAAGCCATAGACCTGCTGCTCCAGCAAAAGGAACGCGTCGAGCGGCTCCAGAATCCCTTCGTGACCAGCCGCTATTACCTCCTGCTCGCCAACACGTATACCTTCCTGGACGATCAAGAGCCGACCGTTCAAAGCGCCCATCGAGCGATGGAGGAGGCGAGGCAATGTGGTGATCAGGTCACGATGGGGAAGGCCTCCTACGTGCTGGCCTTTGCGAGTGTCTGGTCAGGGCAGTTCCGTCAGGGACTCGACTACGGCCGAGAGGCCGTTTCCTTTCTGGAGCGGACAGAAGAGCAGTCGTGGCTGGGCGCAGCTCACTGGGTCCTGGGCTGGAACCATTTTCTCCTGGGAGAGTTTGATCTGGTCCTGGAGGTTTTGGCTAGAGCGCGCGCAATTGCCGAAGCTAACGGGGATCCCCGTGTCGAGTCCCCCGTTACAAGGCTGATCGGCTTGATCCACGTGCTGAGCGGTGAATGGGAAGCGGGGATCGAGGCGTGTCAGCGAGCCCTGCAGTGCGCGCCGGATCCTTTCAACACCGCCGAATCCTTGGGTTGCTTGGGCCTCGCCTATTTGGAGAAGGGAGACGCCGCCCAGGCGGTTCTGCTGCTGGAGCAATCGGTCCGCCAAGTGAGCCACTTTAAGCGCTATGCTGTCCAGGGCTGGTTCATGGCCACGCTCGGCGAAGCCTATCTCTTGACCGGGCAAACCGAGAGAGCGCGAGACCTGGTGAGCCAGGGCTTGGAACTCGCGGAGGCCACGAAGTACTGGGCCGCAGTCGGATGGGCGCAACGGAGTCTTGGACGGATCGCGCAGGCAAGGGGCTTCTCCTCGGAGGCAGAGTCTCATCTCAAAGAGGCTCTCCAAACCTTTACGTCGATCCATGCGCGGTACCTGGTAGCACGCACCCATCTAGACTTCGCCGCGCTCGCCCACGCCCAGGGAAACCGTGAGGCAGTCAGGACTCACCTCAAGGAGGCTCATGAGCTGTTCACAGCCTTGCGCGTCCCCTACTATGTCGAGCGCACCGAGCAGCTCGCGAGGGAGTTCTTGGGCGACGCGCATCTCCCGCGTGTGGTATAGTCAAAGCACAGTGGACCTGCCTCCCGACGTTCGTCATCTCTTCTGGGACTGCCGCCCCGAGACCGTTGACATTCAGGCCCACGCTCCGTTCGTCCTAGAACGGATCCTCGAGTACGGGACGCTGGCGGCCGCCCGTTGGGCTCTCCAGACTTACGGGAGCGAGCGCATCAAGGACTTCCTGCGGGAACGGGGAGTGCGCACGCTATCGCGGAAGACGCTGAGCTTCTGGACGTTCCTGCTGGGGCTCGAGGGAGAAGCGTGTTTCGAGCGGTCCTCACTGACCCGCAGCAGACCGTTCTGGAACTATTGAGCCGGATCGGGGAGGCTCGGACCTTCTATCTGGCAGGCGGGACCGCCCTCGCTCTCTTCCTCGGCCATCGCCGGTCCAACGATTTCGATTTCTTCCGCGCCAAGGAGTTCATCCCCCAGGACCTCCTCTCAGTGCTGCGCGACACCGGCGAGGTCGAAGTCCTCCAGGAGGCAGCCGGAACACTGACGGTGAGGCTCCGCGGCGTCCCTGTGAGCTTCTTCCGCTATGATTATCCGCTTCTGCGTCCCCTTCACGAGTCTCCCGGGGGGCTCCTCCTGGCCGACCCGGAGGATATCGCCGCGATGAAGCTTGCGGCGCTCTCCGGCCGCGGCGCGTGCAAGGACTTTGTCGACCTCTACTTCTACGCTCAGGAGATTGCGCCACTGAGGCAGGTGTTGGACCGCTTCCGCGAAAAGTACCGGGGTGTCACTGTCGATCCGTATCACCTGCTCCGCAGCCTGACGTTCTTCGACGATGCGGAGGCCGAGGCAATGCCTGAGCTTCTGCGCGGCGGAACCTGGGATCAGATCAAGTCATTCTTCAGGGCTGAGGCGGCCCGCTTGTTCCACGAGCTGTAGCCCATATTGACTCGCCCCTCGCCCGGGGTCGAGAGCGTCGCCCGCGGCGGGCAGGGTGACGCAAGGAGACATCTTATGGAGTTCGGCTGCCACCTCCCCATGTTCGGTCCGATCGCAACCCGCCACAACGTGATCACGTTCGCCAAGCGGATGGAGGCGCTCGGCTACGACTCGCTCTGGGCAAGCGATCACGTGATCCTCCCCTGGACGATCCGGTCGCGCTACCCCTATAACGAGACCGGCCAGTTCCCGCTCCCGGCCAGCGCCAATTTCCTGGAACCGCTGACGACCCTCGCGTTGATCGCCGGCACCACTGAGCGCGTCAAGCTGGGGACCACGATCCTGGTGCTCCCGCACCGGCACCCGATCCTGGCCGCCAAGATGCTCGCGAACCTGGACTATCTCTCGAACGGCCGCGTGATCCTGGGGGCCGGTGTTGGCTGGATGGAGGAGGAGATCACGCTCCTCGGCGTTCCCTTTGCCCAGCGCGGGGCGTGGAGCGACGAGGCCATCCGGATCATGCGCGCCTGCTGGAGCCAGGAAAAAGCGTCCTACAAAGGACGATTCTTTCGGTTCGACGAGATCGGCTGCTTCCCGCAGCCAGTCAGGAAGGCCATCCCGATCTGGATCGGCGGCCATAGCCCGCGCGCGCTCCGCCGCGTGGCTGAGCTGGGCGACGGCTGGCACGCCGCGTTCCCTGCCCTGGACAAGCTGCAGGAAGGGCTCAGGCTCCTGCGGGAGGAGTGCAAGAGGGCCGGCCGGAGGTTCGAGGATCTGGCCATCACCGCCCGGGCCGGCCTTTCAATCCGGAAGGAGAAATCCGCGGAGCGGCGTCCGCTCATCGGCACGCCCGAGGAGATCGTGGCGGACCTCAAGCAATACGCGGCCATGGGCGTGCAAACCGTGCTCCTGGAGACCCGCTACCGCGACCTGGACGATGTGATCTCGATCTACGAGACCTTCGCGCGCGAGGTCCGCCCGCGCGTCGCGTGACGGTCATGCTCGCAGCAGGCTCCGCTCGGGACGGCAGACCCGGCACGCGCGGTAGCCCACTGCCCGCCCCTCCCGAACCGAAGCGAAGACCACCCGCCGGTCTTCCCTGACCCGCTGCTCGTGGCGGCACCCCCGCCGGCAGAGAATCCGCGTTGAGGTGCAGCCGATCAGCGTCGGCGTCGTCTGCTCGAGGGCGAGCAGCCGGTCCTTGATTCGCGTGCCGAAGAGATAACCGCCCACGCCGCCGTCGCCGCGCAGGACCCGGTGGCACGGAACGATCAGGGGCACGGGGTTTCTCGCGAGCGCCGTCCCAACCGCGCGCGCCGCGCCCGGGTGGCCGATACGCGCCGCGACCCACGCGTAGGAACGCGCCTCGCCGAACGGAATCGCGCTCGTCACCGCGAGGACGGCGCGCTGGAAGGGCGCGACCGCGGAGAGGTCCACGGGCACCGAGAAGAAAGTCCGTCTGCCTTCCAGGTACTCGGCCAGCTCCTCCCTCGCCCGCTCCGCTAGGCGGCGGGCCTGCGCCGAGGCCGGGGGCGCGAGCCGACCAGAACGGATCAGGCACACCCCCCGGTCGGTTGCTCCGATCTCGATCTCGTCCAGGAGCTTTCGCGCATCATCCTCCGCGCCGCGCGCTCTCGTGAGCACCCGCGAGGCGAGTCCGGGTGGAGCTGCCTCCGGCGTGAAGTGAGCGGCGAGCAGATCATCCAGGCGATCCATAGCTCCCTCCTCAGCCGAGCGCCTTACGGAGGATGGATTTCCCCCGGGCCAGCTGGCTCTTGACGGTGTTGATCGAGACCCCCCTGACCCGCGCGAGCTCGGCGTACGTGAGCCCGTCAACGTAGCGCAGCGCCAGGAGGAGCCGTGCCTCGGTCGGCACGCGTTCCAGGGCGCGCCTCACATCCAGCCGGGGCGCCGCCTCGTCGGGTCTCCCGCGCGCTTGCTGTTCACGGCCGAGCGGCGCGGACACCCGACGCCGCCTCAGCTCGTCCACGCAGATGTTGGTCAGGATCCGGTAGAGCCACGTGGAGACCTGCCAGCGGCGGTCGTAGCTGCGGGCGTTCAGATGGCAGTTGAGGAACGCGCGCTGGACCGCGTCCTCGGCATCCGCCCGGTTTCCGAGAAGCCGGTGCGCCACCGTGAAGAGGCGGTCCTGGTACCGGCTCACGAGTTCGGTGAACGCGGTTTCGTCTCCTCGCGCCACACGGTGCATCACCCCGCGGTCGTCAGCCGCCAATCGAACCCTCCAGCGCCTGGCACACCTCCCAGGAGGTCGGGCGCACCGTGATCGGGAAGACCGTCTCCATGTAAGGCTCTCGTCAGGATATACGCACCGAGCCCCCGGAACGGGTGGAACAAAAAAAACGGCTCCGGGGCCGCCGGAGCCGCTTCTGCCGAGCGCGATGGCTACAGCTTGACGCCGGCCTTGTTCCAGTCCTCCAGGAACTTCTTGAGGCCGATGTCCGTCAGCGGATGCTTCGTGAGCTGCTCGAGGACGGCGAACGGCATGGTGGCCACGTGGGCTCCGGCCAGGGCCGCGTCCGCGACGTGGAGCGGGTTCCGGATCGACGCGGCCAGGACCTGGGTCTGGAACCCCTGAACCCGGTAGATCTCCACGATCTGGCGTACCAGGTCCATGCCGACATGGCTGATGTCGTCGAGCCGGCCGAGGAACGGGCTGATATACGTCGCCCCGGCCTTGGCTGACAGGAGCGCCTGGGTCGGCGAGAAGCAGAGGGTCTGGTTGACCTTGATCCCGTCCCGGGTGAGCCGGCGGACCGCCTTGAGCCCGTCCTTCGTCAACGGGCACTTCACGGCCACGTTGGGGGCGATCTGGGCCAGCTCCTTGCCCTCCTTGACCATCCCCTCCTCGTCCGTGGCCACCACCTCCAGGCTGACCGGACCGGGAACCAGGGCGCAGATCTCCTCCACCAGGGGGCGGAACGGGCGTTTCTCCTTGGCAATAAGCGAGGGATTCGTGGTGCAGCCGTCCACCACACCCATGGCGATCCCTTCTTTCAGCTCGCCGATGTTCGCCGTATCGAGGAAAATCTTCATCGCGCCTCCTTAATTGGGCCTCGCCTCAGGACGGGCCTGCCTGCGGCATGGCCGACGCCCCTCGGCTCGAACTCCCTTACGCCCGTGCGACGCGGACAGTGGTGCCTGACCTCACTTTCTTGAAAACCTTCGGATCACCCAGGACACGACCGAACACGTTGACGGCGCTCGCCGGGCGGATCTCGCCGCCACGGCTCGCGGGTGTCGGGCCGAAGAAGATGCAGAAGGCCTGGCCCGGCGGCCAGTAGCCCAGGTCGCCGAGCTCCACCACGTCCCTGGGTGTCTCGGCCTCGAGGCTCACGGGGATCGAGAAGTAGATCTCGTCTCCCCAGGTCTCGGCCTTCGCCGACAGCGGCAGGGCGTTCCAGATCACCTCAGCGGTCTTGCCATCGCCAAGGAGCGCCTCGGCTTCGACCGAGCCCGCGCTGATCTTGACCCGTCGCTCTGCCACTCTGAGCCCAGCCTAGCCCCGCGTCCGAAGCGCTGTCAAGGAATTCCGCTGCGAGGCCGGCAGGAGCAGCGCAGTCGAGCCCAGGATTAGCGACCGCGCTCGTCAGCGCGATCCTGGCCAGCGTTTCGCTCCCTCATCTCGCTGAGCAAGGCCTCCATATCTCGCCTACTCTCGCGGCGGTTATACACAGCAAAGGCGCTCAGAATAAGCACCAGGATCGTGACGCCGGAAAGAAAGAGAATGAGAATCTCAAGGGCACTCATGGACGTTACAACGGGTCACCGGACACGCTCGTCGATGCGAGCGAGGATTTCCGTGATCCTCAACAGAATCTCCCGCGTGGCCGTCTGATTATCCTGGAGAAGCTGCCGGGTCGCCGCTTCCTCCCGGGCAATGAGCTCCCGGGTCTCCCGGAGCAGCGTCAGCGTCTGGGTCTGGGTCTCCCGGATCAACTGCTGAGTCTCCTGCTGAGTCTCCCGGATCAACTGCTGAGTCTCACGGATGAGACCACCGATATCCCGCCTGGTCATGCGGCCGTTGTAGACGGAAAAGACGCCTACGGTGAACCCGAAGATAGTGACGGTGGAGGCAAAAAGGGTAAAGATCTCAAGAAAACTCGTGGACTCCAACTCTTGCACCCATGGTATGGCGAGCAAGGGCCTGTTGCAAGCTCAAGCAATACCTGTAATCGGAACCGAGACACAGGAGTGGCACGCCTACAGCCTCTCCATCGCTGCAAGCACCTTCTCCACGTCCTTCTTGGCGCCGACGTGTTGAAAGATTTCAAGAGACCTATTTAACTTCTCGCGGGCAGCCTCGCGGTCTCCAGCCTCGCCTCTTGCCAGGTGCATGAGCCCCCACTCGTAGAGCGCCTCCGCCTCGTCCCACGGAAGCTGATACTGGCGGTTGATAGCGACGGCCTTCTCGAAGGCCGATGTCGCCTCTTCCCAATTCCGGCTGGCACTACCAAACATGCCTTTGGCGAGGTACACAGGGCCGGCCAAGCCGTACCAGTTCTGGCCCGGCTTCAGCAGCTCGAATCCTCGGGCCACGTTTTCCGCAGCCTTGGCCATTTGTCCGATCTTGAGGTAAAGCTCAACAAGCACCGGCAGCACCCAAAGCTCGAACAGGACATTTCCCCCATCCCGGCAGATCTTGAGGCTCCGCAGGAACAGCTCCTCAGCCCTCGAGTGGTTGCCCCGTCCCAAGTTCAGGCTGCCCAGCGTGAAGGAATACGCGGCAACGGCCGCGAGCTGGTTCATCTCCTGATACATCGGGACCATTCTTTCCAGATACTCTTCCGCGGTGTCCCATTCTCCCCGACGAAACGGGTAAAATCCCATGGCGGCAGCGTCTTCCCAGTAGCAGCCTACCTTCGTTTTGGCCTGGATTGCCCTTGCTGCCTGGTAGTGCTCTTCCGCCCTGGAGACGTCCCCTGAGAGCGTATAGATCAGCGCCAGCGGTCGTCGGAGGAGGCCGTGAAAGACTATGCTTTGCGTCTTCAAGAGCTCAGACAGGGCTCGTTCTCCCCATTCCCGGGCCCGGGGAACGTCCCGCGCGAGCGCGAGCGTGAGAGAAAGCTCATGGCCCAGTATGGCGATGACGAGCGGGTTCCCCACCTTCAGGACGGGCTCCCAGTTCTTTTCGTTATAGGCGATTCCCTCGTCGATTTGTCCGGTGTAGGTGAGGGCGGTGCCCAGAGCGGTGCCGATTGGCACGCGCAGCCTGGCGAAGAGATCAGCGGCGCGCTGGGCCCAGGGAATAGCCGTGGCGGGCTGGCCCCGATGGAGATAGAGATGGGCCGTTCGCTGGTACGTTAGGCCCTTCTCGACGCTGTCGGGGTCTCCCTCGGCCAGGGCCGCGGCCGCCTCGAGGTGCTCCAGCGCCTTGTCCTCTCTGGTTGCGTCCCAGTACCCCCCGATATAGAGCGCAGCCACGTTCAGGTGCGTGTTCAGAAGGCTTCGCTTGTCACCGAGGCGCTCGAAGAAGGGGAGCGCTGACTCGGCGTGGGCGAGAACGCGATCCGCTTCCGCGTCTGATGTTACGAAGGTTGACACGTTTGCGAGCTTCACCAATAGATCGGCCTTCTTCATCGGGTTGTCAGGGTCCACGAGAGCGAGCGCTCCCTCATAGAGTGCGAGTGCCTCTCCAAGGGCGACTGCTCGGGCCGCCTTGTCCCCCGCCTTCTCGAAATATTCGAGGGCTTTCTCCCGTTCGTCGGCCGCGGAGAAGTGGCGGGCAAGGATCTCGTACTGCTCGGCCAGCCGGTCAGGGTAGAGCTCCTCGATCGCCTCGCCGATCAGGCGGTGGATCCCCTTTCTCTGGTGAACCAGGAGGCTCTCATAAGCCACGTCCCGGATCACCGCGTGCTTGAAGCTGTACTCGGGCTCGGGGAAGAACCGGATCTCGTGGATGAGCTCGAGCCGCTTGAGGGCCTGGAGATGGCGGTCGAGCTCCGCGTGAGCCTCCGAGACACGGGCCAGGAGGCTTGGGCCAAAGTCTCGCCCGATGACAGCCGCCGTTTGTAAGGCGCGCTTGACTGGTTCCTCGAGATGGTCGACCCGGGCGCGGATGATGTCCTGGGCCGTTGGCGGAAACTCGACCCGCGCCTCCTGGGACCACCTTACCTGTCCATTGCTTCGCACCAGCACGCCTCGCTCCAGGAGCGAGCGCGTGATCTCCTCCACGAAGAGCGGGTTGCCCTCGGCTTTTTCCCGCACGAGCCGGGTGAGATCGGCCGGCAGCTCTCGAGCCCCGAGGAGCTGTGCCAACATCACCTCCGTATCCACGTCGGTCAGGAGGTCGAGGGCGATCTGCGTGTAGTAGGTCTTGTCCGCCCAGCGCACCGAGTAGCCGGGGCGCTGGGTGGTGAGCAGCAGGAGCGGCATCCCCGCCAGGCTATCGATCAGAAAGGCGAGGTAGTCCTCGGAGGTTTTGTCGATCCAGTGGAGGTCTTCCACGATCACGACGTGGGGCCGGCGCTGGCTCCCGGCCATGGTGAGCGCCCGGATCGCCTCGAAGGTCTTCTGCCGCTTGGTCTTGGGATCGAGCTTTTTGAGCACCTCGTCATCGAGCGGGAGTCCGAACAGCTCGCCAAGGAACGGAAGAATCCCTTCCAAGTTCGGGTCGAGCACGCGGAAACCCTGGCGGAGCTTCTCCCCGATCTGGAGTGGGTTGTCCTCCTCCTCGACGTGGAAGTTTGTCCGGAGGATCTCGAGCACCGGCAGATAGGGCGTGGCCTGGCCATAGCTCACACAGTGGCCTTCGAGCCACGTCACCCGCTCGCCTTCCAGGAGTCTCTTGAACTCGTAGAGCACGCGGGACTTCCCGACCCCGGCCTCACCCACGATGCCTACGACCTGGCCTCTGCCGGCTTTGACGCGCGCAAAGCAGTCCTGAAGGAGGCCCAACTCGCGCTCGCGACCCACCAGAGGCGTGAGCCCCCGCTCAGCGCTCACGTCCAGCCGGGTGCGCGCCCGCCTGCGGCCGGTGACCTTGTGTACCGAGACCGGCTCGCTCCGCCCTTTGACCTGAACTGGCCCCAACGCCTCGCTTCGCACATGGCCCTCCACCAGACGATGGGTGGCTTCGGTGACGAGAATCGTCCCGGGCTCGGCCAGGGTCTGCATTCGCGCCGCCAGATGCGTGGTATCGCCCACCGCGGTGTAGTCCATTCGGAGGTCGTCCCCGATCCGACCCACCACGACGAGCCCCGTGTTCAGGCCCAGCCGCAGCCGCATCTCCACCGCGCGCTCCCGCTTGAGCTGCTCGCTGTACCCGCTCAGGGTCTCCCGGATCGCCAGCGCCGCCTGGACCCCCCGGAGGGCGTGATCCTCCAGGGCCAGCGGGGCGCCGAAGAGTGCCATCAGACCGTCCCCCAGGAACTGGTTCACAGTCCCCTCGTAACGGTGGACCGCCTCGGCCATGAGCCGGAGGGCCCGATCCATCACCTCGTGCATCCCCTCGGGGTCCAGCTGCTCGGCCAGGCGCGAGGAGTCCACGATGTCGCAGAAAAGGACGGTGACTTGCTTGCGCTCGCCTTCCAGGGCGCTCCGAGAGGTCAGAATCTTCTCGGCGAGGTGCCTGGGCGTGTAGGAATGGGGCGCGGCGAACTTTTCGGCCACGCCCACCGGGGTAAGCGGCGCGCCACATTCGCCGCAGAACTTCTGCCCGGGGGGATTCGGCGCGCCGCACGCGGCGCAGGTCGCGGCCAGGGGGGCCCCGCACTCCCCACAGAATTTCTGGCCGGCGGGGTTCTGGTGCTGGCACCGGGGACAGCTCATGCCAGGCCTCCGACGAGCCGCGATGGTCGGAACGGTGCGCCAATGGTAGCCGGGACGTTGGAGGCGGTCAATAAGCTCCGCGGCGCCCTCAACGTGCGCTCCGGAGGGGAGCTCTACCTCCGCAGTCGTCGCGGGCCGGCCGGTATCCGCCGGGAACGCTTGCGACGCCCGGCCCTCAGCTCGGCCAGGAATTCCTCGAAGCGACGTTCCGCGCCTTCGGTGATGCTCCAGCGCCGAACCGCCGCCAGGTTCACCCGATTTCGGAGTGCGATGGACACCGCAACCGCGAGGCTCTGCCGGTCGTTCCAGTGGTAGAAGGCGGCCAGTCGATCCCGGCACGAGTCGGTCGGCGAGAGCACGAGCGCGCGCGCTCGCCCGAGCCTGTGCTCGAGCGCTCTGATACGGTAGTCGCTGCCGATGGCGAGTGGACCGCGCGGGAACTCGACGTAGAAGCGAGCGCGAGGGTGAAGGTACCGGTCCCCCGTTCGCTTGAAACCGACCGAGGCCATGGCGGCGTCGAGCGCTGCCTGGGTGACGTGCCCAAGCAGGATGAAGTCCACGTCCACCGAGTAATACCCGCCGCCGCTGTGGAGGCTGGCGCAGGCACCGCCCGTGAGCACGGCCCGGATCCCGTGCCGCCTGAGGGCGTCGCCGACTTGGAGCGCCACCGAGCTGAGGCTGGAGTGCGCCGTGATGCTCACAAGGGCTTGGCGGTACGCCGGGGTCGCCGGCGTAGGGTGGAGACCCGGGTCCTCAGCTCAAACTCCGGCTCCGTCAGTCGCAGAAGAAACCGCTGAAGCTCCTCGGCGGCGAAATAGCGCGGATCGAGCTGGACGACGCGGGTCCGACCGAGCGCCCTGCCCGCGACGAGGCCGTCCTTCTCGAGACTGCGCAAGGCCTTCTGGACGCTGGAGAACGGCATCCCGAGCACCCGAGCGAGTTCGCGGGGATAGCTCTCGGAGAGCAGGCGCAAGGCCAGGAGGACTCGGGTGCGGCCTATGCCGCCGAATGGGCTCGATACGGTTTTGATCCCCATTTAGGTTCATATGATCATAATTTGAGGTCGATATCAAGCAGCCGGTGAAGGAAGGCCCTTCGCAGGGCTCCCGGAGCGACGCGCCAGCAAGCGGGCCAAGCTCAGCGTGCTGAACGGGAGCGGTCAAGGACGGAACCCGCGAAGCGGTCTGGCCTGAACGGAGCGAGCTGTGGGCTTGGCGCGCCGCCTGTGATCTCGGCGGCGATCAACCGGCCGAGGAGCGGGCCGAGCGTGATCCCGCTGTGCGTGACGAGCACCCAGGCGTTGCGAAAGCCTGGCACGCGACCGCCGATCGTGTGGCCGTCCGCGGGCACGGGCCTGATGCCGATGCGGACAGCCACCGGGTGAACCGACCGGGCTGGTGGGAAGACCTGTCGCGCGCGGTCGAGAAGCGGCTGCGCGAGGCCGGCGGCCGTATCGAGCCGCGTCTCCTCGGTGACGAGCCGATCCACATCGGGGGCGCCGAGCAGGAGGCCACCACTCACGTCCGGACGGAGGTGGACACCGGGGGCGTAGACCACGCGCGTCAGCGGCTCATCAGGCGGCGAGGTGACAGCGAGGAGGCCGGGGACGCGTCGCACGGGGAGCGTCACGCCGAGCGGCTCAAGCAGGTCCGGCGTTGCCGTGCCGGCAGCAACCAGCACCTCTCCGGCGAGCACGTCGCCCTGGTCGGTGGTGATGCAGGTGATGCGATCGGCACGCACTCGCAGCGACCGAGCCGGTGTCCGGGGCCGAACCTCGGCTCCGTTCGCAACGGCCAGTTGGAGGAACGCCCGGATGAGACGCGGCGCATCCACCCACCCCGTGCGCGGATAGAACGCGACCCCCCGTGTACCGCTCCCGATTGCCAGGTTCGGCTGGATCTCGAGAGCGGCGGCGCGATCCAGCCACTCCGCCGGATAGCCACGGCCGGCGAGGCGCGCAACGCGTTCGCGCAGCTCGTCCTGCTCTCCATCCGCCCCGGCCCATTCGAGGCAACCGCCTCCCACGTAGCCGATGTCGGCGCCGAGCTCGTCGGCGAGGCCGTCATACTGAGCCACGCCGTCGGCGTTGAGACGGTGGTAGGCTTCGGGCTCCTTTCGCACGGCATTGATCCAGGCGAACGAGCTGCCGCTCGTTCCTTCGGCGGGCGCGCGGGCCTCCAGCGCGATCACGCGTCGCCCGGCGCGGGCGAGTCGGTAGGCAGCCGGCGCGCCCAGCATCCCGGTGCCGATCACCGCGACGTCATAGGGCCGCGTCAAGGCATGCCTCGGGCGAGACGGTGTCGGTAGCGGGCGAGGCGGGCTTCCAGCGCCTCGGCGTCGGGGATCCCGCCGACCCCCTCGGCCTCGACGGCGCAGGCCGCCGCGCACGCGGCATAGGCGGCCGCCTCCCAGGGGTTTCCCTCGCGCTGGTAGTGAATCAAGAAGGCCGCCGCAAAGACGTCACCTGCCCCCGTGGGGTCGCTCTGCTGCGCCACGTCCGCCTGGACCACGTAGCGCTCGCCGTTGACGAAAAGAAGGGCACCGGCAGCGCCCAGCGTCACGACACCGAGGGGGATCCGTTGGAACCACTCGGGCACGTCGTCCTCGAACTCTCCGATGTCCTCCGGGCTGAGGAACACAGCCTGGACATGGGGGAGCACCTGGGGAGCGTCCTCCCACCGAACGGGCGTGATCGCTCCGCCCGCACCTCGCTTCCGCATCCACCCCTGGACCGCCGCGCCGACCGCGCCCTCGGTAAAGGCGGCGGCGAGCGCCGGGTCCACCTCGTTTGCGACCGGGCAGAGCAAGGCCAGGCTCACCTCCTTCCACGAGACGGGGAGATGGCCCACCTCCAGGTCCTGCGCCCGACCCACCAGGGTGAGGCGGCGGCCGGTTGGCCCGCCCTCGTGGCGGAAGACGGTAGTCTGGCGAGCTTGAATCTGAACCACCTGGAGTTCGGGAGGGATCACCTCGCGGGGGAAGTCAGGGCCGAAGCTCGTGAGCAGGCCTGCGGAGCAGCCGAGACGATGGGCGGTGAGCGCGGCGTAGAGGGCCGCACCACCCGGCCGCCTCCCGATCGGCATCTCGTCCAGGGTCACGTGGCCAACAGCAACAAAGTCTGGTGTCATCCCGGCCACCGCTAGTATACGCGAGGCGATTGACGCCGTTCCCTCCTTGCGGGCATCCTAGACCGGGCGCCCCGACGAACGGCTATCGGAGATGTTGACCGTCGCGCGCCACCGTAGGCAGCCGACGCGCAGGCCTGCCGGCACGATGAAAGGAGAGTGCAATGGAGCTGGATCCCGCGGCCATGGAAGAGCGCTTGCAGGGTACGCTCGGAGACCTCCTCGGGATCAGGTTCGTCGAGGTCAGCCCGGAGCGGGTCGTGGCGCAACTCGCGGTCCGAGACGATCTGAAGACGCTCGGTGGAGTGCTCCACGGGGGCACCATCATGGCGTTCGCCGATACGGTGGCGGCCACCGCCACCTTCCTGAACCTGCCCCCCGGCGCTGGGACGACCACTCTGGAATCCAAGACCAACTTCTTCGCGGCGGGCCGGTCCGGACACGTGCGCGCGGAGACGATCCCGCTCCATCGCGGGAAGCGGACGATGGTGTGGCAGACCCGGATCACGGATGAGAGCGGACGCCTGCTGGCGCAGACAGTCCAGACCCAGATGGTGCTGGTCTGACGTGGTGCCTGCGGCGCGTCCCGGCTAGACCATGGTGAGCCCGCCGGAGACGGAGAGGGTCTGGCCGGTGATGTAGCCGGCGTCGTCGGAGGCAAGGAAGACCACGGCCGGGGCCACATCCTCGGGGGTGCCGAGGCGCCCCCACGGGATGGCGCGCGTGAGGCTTTCCGCCAGCCTGGGATTGGCGGCCGCGAACTCCTGCCGGAAGAGCGGCGTATCCGCCGGGCCGGGACAGACGCAGTTGACGTTGATGCGGTAGCGGGCGAGCTCCCGCGCCAGGGTCTTGGTGAAGGCGATGACGCCCCCCTTTGCTGCGGAATATACCGCCTCGCCTGTCGAGCCGACCCGTCCGGCATCGGAGGCGATGTTGACGATCTTCCCGTACTCCTGCTTGATCATGAAGTCGAGCACGGCCCGGCTGCAGATGATGGGGCCCTTCAGGTTGATCGCGAGCACCTTGTCCCAGAACTCTTCCGTCGTCTCGACGAAGCGGGTGGGACGGTCCCATCCGGCGTTGTTGACCAGGATGTGCACGGTCCCCCAGCGCGCGACGATCTGCGACACGGCCGCGTCCACCTCGGGCTTGCGCGTCACGTCAGCGCGCTCCGCGAGCGCCTGACCCCCTTCCTTCTCGACGGCCGCGGCCGCGTCTCGGGCGCCGGCCTCGTTGACGTCCACGATCGCGACCCGAGCTCCCTCGCGGGCCAGGGCCAGCGCGATCTCGCGGCCGATCCCGCTCCCGGCTCCCGTTACCACGGCCACGCGGCGCTGGAGCCTCATGCATTCACCTCATCCGGGCGCGGGCTTGGCCCGCGCAACCCTTGGGGGGAGGTTCGGAAGGGGGGCAACGCCCCCCTCCGAGGTCTCCCGATCGAGCGCCCACCCGCGCTTTCAGCGCGGGTACCCGGCCGGCGCAACCCCGCTCATGGGGGAGGCATCGGTGGGGGCCGTCGAGGCCCCCTACGACTCTAATCCCACTTCCGCTGGTCGTCGATCTTCTTGGCGCTCTCGGGGATAGACCCGCGCAGGACCACCTCCACCTCACCCCTGAGCTTCATGACGTCGCGGATGGCAGCCTCCAGCGCCGGCTTCACGGCACCCGCTTCGGCGCCCTCGGCCAGTTCCACCCGAAAGGTCATGACGTCCTGGTGATCACGGCGCGTGACGACCACCTGGTAGCGGACGAGGCCCCCGGCCCTGGCCGCCACCTCGTCGGCCTGGCGCGGATGGATGAACATGCCGCGCACCTTGGTGACCTCGTCGGCGCGCCCGCGCCAGCCCAGCATCCGAGCCGAAGTCCGTCCGCACGGGCACGGGGAGTCGTTAATGATCGTCAAGTCACCGGTCCCGAACCTGATCATCGGATACGTCTCGTGGCGGACGGTGGCGACCAGCTCGCCGATCTGACCGTTCGCGAGCGGCTCTCCTGTCTGCGGGTCGCAGACCTGAACGATCGCGTCCTCCACCAGGTGCATCCCGCTCTTCTCGACACACTCGTAGGCCACGAGCCCTATGTCCGCGGTGCCGAACCCCTGCCGCGTCAAGATCCCGTACTGCTCCTCGAAGGTCCGGCGGAGGGACTCGGGGAGCGCCTCGGCTCCGACCTCCGCGACCTCCAACGGCAGCCGGCCGACACCCATCTCCTCCGCGCGCTTCAGGATCGTCATGAGAAAACTAGGTGTTCCGACATACCCAGTCGCACCTACAGCCTTGCCAATGGTCACCTGATAATCGGTGTTGCCTACACCGGTGGGCACCACCGCGCAGCCGATGACATTGAGCGCCTCGTCGATCATCTGGGCTGCCGGGGTGAGGTGATAGGCGTAGGTGTTGAGGACGATGTCTCCCGGACGGAACCCTCCCGCGTAGAGACCGACCTCGGCGTGCCACCCGCCGACCTCGGGACCGAGGGGCTCGAAGATGGGTCCAGGCGACACGAAGATTTTCCGGACGCGGCGCATGGGCACTGTGCAGAAGCCGCCGAACGGCGGGGCGGCCTGCTGGAGGTCGGGCATCTGGCTCTTCTTGATGACGGGGAGGCGCGCGAGCGCGTCAAGGCTCGAGAGATCCTGAGGGCGGAGCCTCGCGGCCTCCAGCCGCCGCCGCACGCCCGGCGCCCGCTCCCACGCCAGCGCCACCAGCTCAAGGAGCCAGGCCTCCTGATAGCGGCGGCATGCCGCGGCCGGCATTGTCTCCTTCTCGCGGTTCCAGTACCCGCTCCGTCGATCGATCTTTCCCACGGACGACCCCCAGTGCACCCCGCGCGAATTCGAGCGCGGGCTTCGCCCGCGCAATCCCCCCCGGGGGGGGAGGTTTCGGAAGGGGGGCGGAGCCCCCCTCCGAACTAGTGTCCGACGATCTCGCCCTTCATCGGGGCCAGGAGGCCAATCAGTTCGTTCTTCTCCGTCGCGGGAATCTTGTGCTTGTCCAGGGCCTTGGTCAGCGCCGCCACCGTAGCGTTCCACTCGGCGTCGGTGATCTTCATCCCCGTGTGGGCCGTCTTCATGTCTCTCCCCAGGTAGGCGCACGGGCCGCCCGCCGCCTGGCAGATCTGGTCGGACAGGTCGGCCTTCAGCTTGAACACCGCCGGCGGCTTCAACCCCTTGAACCGCGCGTTGATCCGGTTATCGGCAAGGACGTTCGCGACGAAGTCGTCCACCACCAGGGAGATCGCGGCGCGCCCCTGATGGGGAACTCCCACGGCATCGACGACCCGAAGCCGCTCGTAGAGCGTCGGCTTCGTCTCCACCATCATGGCCGCGCAACCGCTCAGCAGCACCGCGAGCACCACGACACCCCCTACGGTCCGCGCTACGGCTCTCATGGCCGCTCCTCCTTATTAGGCCTCGCCTCGCGACGGGCCTGCCTCACGGCATGGCCGACGTCCCTCGGCTCGAACTACCCTTGGGCCTCGCCTCGCGACGGGCCTGCCTCACGGCATGGCCGACGTCCCTCGGCTCGAATTTCTCCCTTTGCCTCCCTAGCTCAGCCAGCGCTTCCGCCGGCGGTAGTGCTTGATATCCCGGTAGCTCTTCCGTTGACCCACCTCGGTGAGCCCGAGGTAGAACTCCTTCACGTCCGCGTTGTCCCGGAGTGTCGCCGTGTCGCCATCGAGCACGATGCGGCCGTTCTCCATGACGTAGCCGTAGTGCGCCACGGTGAGCGCCATGGCCGCGTTCTGCTCCACCAGGAGCACCGTAAGCTTCTCCTCCTGGTTCAACCGCTCGATGATCTGGAAGATCTCCTCCACCAGGAGCGGGGCGAGGCCGAGGGATGGCTCGTCGAGGAGCATCAGCCGTGGGCGAGCCATGAGCGCCCGCCCGATCGCCAGCATCTGCTGCTCACCTCCGGAGAGGTAGCCGGCCTTCAGGCTTCTGCGCTCCGCCAGCTTAGGGAAGTACTGGTACACCAGTTCCAGGTCTCGCTTGATGTCCGCACCGTTCCGCCGGGTGTGAGCCCCCGCCCGCAGGTTTTCCTCCGCGGTCAAGTGCTCGAACACCCTGCGGCCCTCCATCACCAGCGTGATCCCCAGCCTCACGATCCCCTCCGGCTCCAGGTGGTCGATCCGCTGACCGGTCAACTCCACCGAGCCGGTGATGATCTCACCCCGCTCGGGCTTGAGAAGACCCGAGATGGCTTTCAGCGTGGTGCTCTTGCCCGCGCCGTTGGACCCAAGAAGCGTCACGATCCGCTGCTCGGGAACCTGCAGCGAGACCCCCTTGACGACCAGGATCGTCCGGTCGTAGACCACCTCGACGTTGCTGAGCTTCAGCATGCGCTACTTCTTCTTGTTCGCCTCGTTGACGAGCTTGAACACCTCGTCGCGGTAGCCGCGGATCCAGTCGGTCACCGGCACCCACTCCTTGCCCTTGACCTGGTAGACCCGGACCCATCCGCCACCCTCGTGATCCTGCGGCGTGACGGTCAGGGGCGGGAGGAACCCGCCGAGGGTGAAGTTCTTGATCTGCTCATACCCCCTCTTGACCTTTTCCCCGGTCAGCGGCTCGCCGAACTGGAGCCCGAGCCGAATGCCCTCCGCGAGAATGGCGCCGATCAGGACACCCCGGTTGTAGTACACGCCACCCACGTACTTCGGAACCTCCTTCCCCTCATCGCGGTACATCTTGATGATTTCCTGGATGGCCGGGAGGTTCCGGCCGACGGCCGCGAACTGAAGGCCGAGGTAACCCTGGCTCACATCCCAGCCGGCCGCCTCGACGTCGGCCTCGCCCGCACCCCATACCAGGCTGATCACCCGGTCCAGCGGGAAGCCGGCCTTCCTGAACTCCTTGATGGACACCGACGGTGAGCGGCCGAAGAGGTGCCCGACAACCCAGTCAGCCCTCATCCGGCGGGTGATGTCGATCACCTGGGGCCCCATCTCGAGCCCGGGCGGCGGCACCGCGAAGAGCCGGATCTCGTATCCCTCCTTCTTGGCGACCCGCTCCATCATGGGGATCCCTTCGCGGCCGGCCGGGTTATCGAAGTAGAGGTAGGCGATCTTCGTCCCTTTCTTCGCACCCTTTTCCTTGATGTACTGGAGCGCGCCAGCCGCCTGGGACCAGTAAGAGGCGGCCATGGGGAAGATATATGGCCACACCTCGCCGTCAGTGGAATCGGCGCGACCGAAGCCGGGCGTGATGGCAGGGATCTTGTCCTCCATGTGCCGCGGGGTCAGGGCGTAGACGATGGGGGTGCCGTAGTCGAGCACCGCGACGGCCCCATCGCGCTTCAGCCGCTCGTAGGCTTCCACACCCCGGTCTACCCGGTATTCGTGCTCGATCTCCGTGTACTCCAGGGTGTGCCCCATCACCCCGCCCTTCTTGTTCACCAGCCTGATGTAATCCGTGACGGCCGGACAGATCTCCACGCCGACCAGCTTCGTGGCCCCGGTGCGGTCACACTGGCCCCCGACCTTGATGGCGTGCTTGGCGTCCGCCGCGACCACCGACAGCGCCGCGACGAGCGCCGCTATCACGACTACCGCGAGCCATCCCTTAGCCTTCATATCGCGCCTCCTTCGGGCGCGACGTCCGTCGAGGAGCACGCGCCCTGTTCGGAACCCCCCGGTTCCGCCGGGGGGAGTCTTGAGGGGGGTGGGGACCCCCCTCAATACGAAAACGGCCAGAACCGGAAGTAGCGCTTGATATTCCCCCACATCCGGTACAGCCCCTCGGGCTCGATGGCAAGGAACAGTATGATCAGCCCCCCGAAGATGATCAAGCGGAGGTTTGCCAGGAAGTCCGCAATGGCGAAGTACGTGAACCCGAAGAGACTGGCGATCCCTTCGACCACGTACACGAGGACGATCGGCAGGAGCGTGATGAACGTGGCGCCGAACACGGAGCCCAGCACGCTCCCCAGCCCCCCGATGATGACCATGGCCAGGTACGAGATCGAGGTGGACAGGATGAAGTGCTCGTAGTTGGCGATCTTCAGGTAGTAGGTCCAGAGGGCGCCGGCCACGCCCGCGTAGAAGGAGCTGACGGCGAAGGCGAGGAGCTTGTACTTGAAGACGTCCACACCGATGATCTCGGCCGCGACGTCGCGGTCGCGGATGGCAATAAAGGCGCGGCCGACGCGGCTCCGCACCAGGTTCTGCGCCGCGACGTACGCGAGCATGAAGACCGGCAGGATCATGAAGTACCGCCGGTATTCGGTGTTGATCTCCCAACCCAGGAACGCCGGGGTCGGCACGTAGATCGTGGACTGCACGCCGCCGCTGATCCAGGGGATGTGGTTGATGCACCACTCGATGATGAACTGGGCGGCTAGGGTGGCGATGGCCAGGTAGAGGCCCTTGATGCGGAGCGAGGGGATTCCGAAGAAGGTGCCCACCGCGGCGGCCACGGCCCCGCCGGCGGGGAGCCCCACCCAGAACGGCATCCCATAGCGGGCGGACAGGATGGCGGCCGTGTACGCGCCCACCATCATGAAGGCCCCGTGGCCGAGAGAGACCTGACCGGTATAGCCGGTCAGGATGTTGAGGCCGATGGCGCCGATGGCCGCGAGCCCGATCAGGTTCACGATGGCCATCGTGTGGCTGTCGGAGACCAGAGGAATGGTGAGCAGGAGCGCCACACCGAGGGCGTAGGAGGCCATCGCCAGCGGGAGGGGGTACAGCGCCATGTCCCCCTCGTAGTTGGTCTGGTAGACCCCGCACTCTCGGTTGATCACGGCCCTAGACTCGCTCGATGATCTCGCGGCCGAAGAACCCGTACGGACGGATCATGAGCGCCAGGATCATGATGATGAACGGCGCGAAGTCCTTCGTGCCGCCGCCGACGTAGGGATCGATGTACCCGGCCGCCACGCTCTCCACGGCCCCGACGATGAGGCCGCCCAGGATCGCGCCGGGAACGCTGTCCAGCCCGCCGAGGATCACAGCCGGAAACACCTTCAGCCCAACCAGCGAGAGGTGGGTGTCCACGCCGAGCATATTCCCCCACACGATTCCCCCGATTCCCGAGGCCAGCCCTGCGATGGCCCAGGAGAGCGCAAAGACGATCCGCACGTTGATGCCTACCGACATGGCCGACTGCTGATCGTCGGCCACGGCGCGCATGGCGATCCCCATCCGGCTCCGACGGAAAAAGTACACGAAGCCGACAAGGAACCCCACGCAGAGCCCCGCCGCCACCAGGTTGATGGGGGAGATGAAGATCTCCCAGAGGATGAACGGCTGGAACGGGATGGGGAGCGGCACGTTGATGGTCGCGGCACCCCACACCATTGCCGCCAGCCCCTGGAACACCAGCGCCAGTCCGATCGTGACCATCACCACCGAGACGACGGGCTGGCCGATCAGGGGCCGCAGGATCCCGCGTTCCACCGCAAACCCGAGGACCAGCATGAGGAGAAGGGCGATGGGCGCGGCAACCCAGAGCGGTAGGTGGTAGAGGGAGAGCCCCGCGGCAGCGATGTAGCCGCCGAACATTACCAGGTCCCCCTGGGCGAAGTTGATGACGCTTGTGGCCTTGTAGATGAGGACGAAGCCCAGGGCTACGAGGGCGTACATGCAGCCGATCAGCAGACCGTTGACGGTGAGATCCAGGAAGAACGCCATTGACGGTCTCCTAGGCGGCGACCGGCTCGGGGATTTCCCCGATACGCCGGATCGCGAGCTCGGTCTGGATCGTTGCCTGGCGGCCGTCCTGGTAAGTGATCACGGAGGTGACGGGGACGACCTCGGCATCCGAATAGAGAGCCTCGATGATGGGCGCGTACTTCTGGGCGACGAACGTGCGTCGCACCTTGCGGGTCCGCGTGACCTCTTCGTCGTCAGGGTCCAGCTCCTTGTGGAGGAGCAGGTATTTCCGGATCCGCGTCGTCTCCGGCAGGTCACAATTGACCCGCTCGACCTCGCGCCCGATGAGGTCGTACACCTCAGGCTTCTGGGCCAGGTCCGTGTACGTCGTGTAGGCGATCTGCCGGCGCTCGGCCCACTTCCCCACATTCTCCATGTCGATGTTGATCATGGCGGCCACGTAGGGACGGTCCTGGCCGACTGCGACCGCCTCCTTGATGTAGGGGCTGAACTTGAGCTTGTTCTCGATGTACTGGGGGGCGAACTTGGTCCCGTCGGCGAGCGACGTCACGTCCTTGGCACGGTCGATGACGATCAGGTGGCCGTCGGGGTCGAACATGGCCGCGTCGCCCGAGTACAGCCACCCGTCCTGGAGCACCTCCGCCGTCGCCTCCGGGTTCTTGTAGTAACCGAGGAACACGGAGGGGCCGCGGCTGATGACCTCTCCCGCCTCGGTGAGTCGGATTTCGATATGCGGGAACGGCTTACCCACCGTCCCGAGCTTCACATCATCGTCGCGCTGGATCGAGCCCAGTGCCGTGTGCTCCGTTTGGCCGTAGGCCTGCTTGAGATTGATCCCGATCCCGCGGAAGAAGAGAAAAATCTCTGGCCCGAGGGCGGCGCCCCCCGACAGGGCTGTGTGCGCACGCCGAAGCCCCAGGTGGTCACGAAGCGGCGCGAACACGAGGAACTCCCCCAGCGCGTAGAGGCATCGTAATCGCAGCGGAACAGGTTGTTTCTCCATCTTGAGCCGAGCGACGGTCTCCCCCACCGGCATCAGGCGACGGTAGAGCCAGCGCTTCACGAACGAGGCATCCTCCATCTTGACCTGAACGAGGGAAACCAGGTTCTCCCAGATTCTCGGCGGTGCCAGGGCAAAGTGCGGGCCGATCTCTTTCAGATTCTCGAGGACCGTCTCGGGGCGCTCCGGACAGTTGACCGTCAAGCCAACGATGATCGCGGCGGCCAGAGACCAGAGAGTGTCCCCGACCCACGCCGGCGGGAGATAGGCGAGGAGCTCGTCGCCCGGCCGGTAGCGGACGACCTGCGTGAGCCCCTCGACCGCCACCACGAAGTTCGCGTGGGAGATCATCGCGCCCTTGGGAAACCCCGTGGTGCCGGAGGTGTAGGCAATGAGCGCCACGTCCTCAGGGCGACCGCCGCTCACCAGCTCATCGAAGAGCCCGCGGCGCTCCCGCTCCAGGGCCTGGCCCGCCTTTTCCAGCTCCTCCAGGCTCATCAGGAGCGGGTCGGTATAGTGACGCATCCCCTTGGGGTCGTCGTAGATGATCTTCCGGACCTTCGGAAGGCCGGCCTTCAGCTCCAGGAGCTTGTCCACCTGCTCCTGATCCTCGGCCAGGACAAACGTGGCATCGCAGTGGTCGATGATGTACTGGACCTCCTTGGCGATGGCGTCCTGGTAGACGCCGACCGCCGCGCCGGCTGCGGCCTGGGCGGCCACCATTCCCGAGTAGACAGCCGGCCGGTTATCGCTGATGATCGCCAGCTTGTCGCCTCGCTCGAACCCCAGGTGGACCAGGCCGAGACTCATCCACCGCACGTGGTCGAGGTATTCCTTCCATGTCCACTGCTGCCAGATGCCCTTCTCCTTCTCCCTGATCGCCGGGGCGTCAGGACGACTCCGGGCGTGGCGAAGGAGAAATTGCGGAAGGGTGCTCTCGGGCATCACGCACCTCCTAACCGGCGGCCTTCGCGCCCAGGTACGCCTTGATCACCACCGGGTTGCTCTTCACCTCGACGGGCGTCCCTTCGGCGATCTTCGAGCCGAGATCGAGGACCACGACCCGCTGCGAGATGTCCATCACCACGCCCATGTCGTGCTCGATGAGAACGATCGTGGTACCCCACTCGTCGTTCACGTCAAGGATGAAGCGGGCCATGTCCTCCTTTTCCTCGATGTTCATGCCCCCCATCGGCTCGTCGAGCAGCAGGACCTTGGGGTGCATGGCCAGGGCCCGCCCCAGCTCGACGCGCTTCTGGAGCCCGTAGGGCAGCGAGCCCACCACGCGCTTGCGGATGGCCTCGATCTCGAGGAAGTCGATGATGTCCTCCACCACCCGCCGGTGCTCCACCTCCTCCCGCTGCCCGGGCCCCCAGTAGATCACCGACCGGAAGACGCCGCCCTTCATGTGAATGTGGCGGCCGAGCATCAGGTTGTCCAGGACCGTCATGCCCCGGAACAGGGCGATGTTCTGAAACGTGCGGGCGATCCCGAGGGTCGCGATCCTCGCCGGGCCGAGGCGGGTGATGTCGGCTCCGTCCAGCAGGATGCGCCCCTCCTCCGGGTGGAACACGCCGTTGGCGCAGTTGACCAGCGTGGTCTTGCCGGCCCCGTTGGGCCCGATCACCGACACGACCTCCCCCGTCCGGACCTCCAGGCTGACCCGGTTCAGGGCCTGGACCCCGCCGAACTGCTTCGATACGTCCTCGATCCGGAGCTGGCTGTGGTCGGTCACGGCTCACTCTCGGTTTCGGCGGGACGGGACCCGCGCGGGCCGCCCACGCTGCACACTCCCGCTCCGGCCACCCGCACGCGTTCCGGACTCGGCCTCCACCCGTTAACTCAGCCAGCGTTTGCGGCGGTGGTAGTGTTTGACCTCGCGATAGCTCTTCCTTTGGCCGACGCCGGTCAGGCCCAGATAGAACTCTTTGACGTCTTCGTTGTCGCTGAGGGTCTTCGCATCGCCGTCCAAGACGACACGGCCGTTCTCCATGACGTAGCCGTGCTGCGCGATGCGGAGCGCCATGGCGGCGTTTTGCTCGGCGAGCAGGACCGCCACTCTTTCCTCCCGATTGAGGCGGCCGACGATGTCAAAGATCTCTTCCACCAGCATGGGCGCCAGCCCCATGGAGGGCTCGTCGAGGAGCATCAGACGGGGACGCGCCATCAGCGCCCGCCCGATGGCGACCATCTGCTGCTCACCGCCTGACAAGTAACCTGTCTTGACACCGCGGCGCTGGATCAGCCGCGGGAAATAGTGGTAGACACGCTCCAGATCCTGCTTGACCACTGCGCGTCCGTCGCGGCGGCTGTGGGCACCGGTCAGGAGATCATCCTCCACGGTCAGGTGCTCAAACATGCGCCGGCCTTCCATGATCTGGGTGATGCCGACGGCGACCACACGTGCCGGATCCATGCCATCGATGCGCGTACCGGCGAACTCGATCGAGCCCTTCGTCACTTCGCCTCGCTCGGCACGCACCAGGCTCGAGATCGCCTTGAGCGTCGTGCTCTTTCCCGCCCCGTTGGCCCCGAGGAGGGCCACGATGCCCCCCTCGGGCACTTGAAGCGACACCCCTTTGAGCACCAGGATCACGTGCTCGTAGATAACCTCGATGTTGTTGACCTTGAGCAGGGGACCCGAAACACCGCTCACCGGGATGCCTCCTCCGCGGAGCTGGCTTGAACTTAGCCGGGGCAGACTCGCGGCGTGATTGCTTTCTCCTTGGCATAGGCCGCCGCGGACTTCTCCACCTCAGCCCTCACGAAATCCTTGTACGGCTCGATCCAGTTGCTGATCCGCACCCACTTCTGGCCATCCCACTGCTGCATGAGCACCCCCACGCCGCCCTCATGGTCCAGGCAGCTCGTCTTAAACGGCGGCAGGAGCCCCTCCGCGCCCAGCTCTTTGATGCGGGCGGCGGTAATGTTGAGGTTCTCAAGGC
>JACQWB010000157.1 GCA_016209385.1 Candidatus Rokuibacteriota bacterium | reverse complement strand
GTCCACGGCGCCTCCAGCCCCAGCAGGTAGCGATAGAGTTCAACGTCGCGCATGGCCCCAGCCCTCCCGGTGTGGTGATGGAGCTGGAGCCATTCTTACATCAGCCAGCGACCCACGCCAAAGTCGGATGAACCTTTTTTTATTTCGCCAGCCCGTGCCTGCGCCGCACCAAGGGGCCGCGGACTACTTCATGTCCTTCAGGCTCAGCCAGACCCCCACGATCTGCTCGGAGGAGAGCGCCTTGAAGTCCATAGTTCACCTTGGCCTGATCGAGGAACCCGTCTGTCTTCTCCCTTGACAGCCGACCTATGCGTGTTTAGTCTTACAGTAAGAAAGTAAGTCTGAACGCCGAAGCGATCAACGACGGAGGGATATGACAGCAGTCCGAATCGGCCCGAAGCACCAGGTCACGATTCCCAAGGAGGTCTTCGAGGCCCTGAAGTTGAACGCTGGCGACTTTCTCGAGGCCACGGCAGAGGGCGGCCGCATCGTCCTCACTCCTCAGCGGCTCGCCCCGAAGGCTCCGGCGCCCCGCCTGACCGCCGCCGAGCAGCGCACCCTCCTCCGAGCGAAGGGCAAGATCGAGCGGATCCGACAGGACCTCCTCACGGCCCGGGGATTGGCGGAGGCGGAGGCCGAAGTCGCTGCCAAAGCCGGGCTCATCGATCCGGACCAGAAGTACTGGTGGACCGAGGCCTGGCAGAAGGGGGAGCGCGCCGCCGAAGCCGACCGCCGCGCCGGACGGCTCCTGGGACCCTTCGCCACAGTCGAGGCGCTTAAGGAGGGCATGAAGAAGGGGTCTCCCGCCCGCGGATGAAGCTCCAGCCCACGGAGCGCTTTCGCACGGAATACGAACGTTTGCCCCAGCGCCTCCAACACCGCGTGGACACGGCGCTGGGGCTTTTGCTTGAAAATCCACGCCATCCCTCGCTTCAGATCAAAAAGCTGAAGGGGCATGAAAACCGCTGGGAGGGGCGGGTGACCCTCCACTACCGCTTCACCTTCACCCTCAAAGGGGATACGTACGTGCTGCTCCGCGTGGGAACCCACGATCTCCTGCGCCCCGCCCGGTAAAAAGCAAGGGCCGGGGAAAACCCCGGCCCTGCCCAACGCCGGATCGGCCGGCGGCTACTTCTGGTCCTTCAGGCTCAGCCAGACCCCGACGATCTGCTCGGAGGAGAGCGCCTTGAAGTTGACGCGCTTGTTCACGCCGTAGAGGTCCATCTGCTGGTAGAGCGGGATGGCCGGGGCCTCGTCCATGAAGATCCGGAGCGCCTTCCGGTAGAGGTCCAGCCGCGTCTTGGCGTCCATGTTCACCTTGGCCTGATCCACGAGCCCGTCGAAGTCCGCGTTGTAGAAGTTCGCCAGCGGCTGCCCGGACCGCCAGAGCGGGAAGAGCGTGCCATCGGCGTCCCAGTTGGTGTTGCCCCAGCCGATCAGGAACATCGGATCGGCGCCGTGGGGGTACACGTACTTGTTGAGGTACGTGGTCCACTCGTGCACCCGCACCTTGGTCCGGATCCCCGCCTTGGTGAGCTGTCCCGCGATCGCCTCGGCGACTTCCTTGTCCTTGAGGTAGCGGCCGTCGGGAGAGTTCAGGACCAGGTCGATCCCGTTCGGGTACCCCGCCTCGGTCAGCAGCTGCTTCGCCTTGGCCACGTCCTGCTTGTAGGGCTGGAGCGCGGGGTCGAAGCCGAAGTGCTTGGCCGTGAGCGGCGTGGCCGTCCGGATCCCCTGCCCCTCCAGCACCCCCTGGATCACCTCGTCCACGTTCACCGCGTAGTTCATCGCCTGGCGCACCCGTTTGTCCTTTGTCGGGTGCTCGATCGGGCCCACCAGCTTGTTGCCCTCGCCGAACTTGTGGGTGTAGATGGGTAGGAAGATGGTTCTGACGCTCGGCGCCTTGGTGATGTAGAGGCGCGGGTGCTTGTCGATGACCGGCACAAGGTGCGGCGGGATGTTGACGGCGATGTCCACCTCGCCGGCCTGGAGGGCCGCCACCCGGACCGCGTGCTCGGGGATGGGCCGGAAGATCAGGGTCTTCACCTTGGGGGCCCCGCCCCACCACTGCTCGTTGGCCTCCATGACGATCCGCTCGTCCTTGACCCAGCGGACGAACTTGTACGGCCCCGAGCCGACCGGGTTCTTCGCCAGGTGGGCCATGTCGTTGGCCTTGAAGTACTTGGGCGGCACGATGTTGCCGAGGAGCGCCAGGTTGTTCTCCAGGACCGGGAAGGGCTTCTTCGTGATGACGCGCGCCGTGTGCTTGTCCACGACCTCGACGTGGTCCACCAGGTTGAAGAACGTGATCTGGCGCTGCGGCTTCGTGTTGGGATCGATGATCCGCTCGAGGCTGTACTTCACCGCCTCCGCGTCCACGTCCTCCCCGTTGTGGAACTTGGCCCCTTTCCGGAGCTTGAACTCCCAGGTCGTCGGGTTCACCACGCGCCAGGACTCGGCGAGCCACGGGATCAGCTTGAGGTTCGGGTCCCGGAAGAGGAGCGTGTCGTAAATCTGCAGGAGCACGTTCAGCGCCGGGGTCTCGAGATGGAGGTGCGGGTCAAGCGTGGTGGGGTCCACTCCCTGGGCGACGATCACCTGGCCCTCGGGAGCGGCCCCGACCCCCCCGGCCCACCCGATCAGGACGAATGCGAGAAACAGGGCAATGGAGCGCCTCATAGAGCCCTCCTTTCCGCCTGCCGGTTCACGCCAAGTTCAGTTCCAACTAACTACGCCAGACAGTGCCAGCCGCCACGGGTGGCACGGCGAGCGGGGCGCCCCACCGGAGGGGCCGGGGGTCCCCGGGTACCCGCGAAGCGGGTGGGGCTGGGGTGGCCCCGACGGTGGGGCTGCTCGCCGGGACAGGACCCGTGGCGACCGGCATAGGCAAAACAAGTTGGGACGGCACTCGTTCGCCGTTCGCGGGCGCCTCACACCTTCAAGCGCGGATCCAGGGTGTCCCGCAGCCCATCCCCCAGCAGGTTGATCCCGAGCACGGTCACGAGGATCGCCAGGCCGGGGAAGGTGGCGAGCCACCAGGCCGTGGAGAGATACACGCGCCCGTCGGCCAGCATCCCCCCCCACGTCGGGGTCGGCGGCTGGACCCCGAGCCCGAGGAAGGACAAGGCTGACTCCACCACGATCACCCGGGCCATGTCCAGCGTCGCCACCACGAGCCAGGGGGCGAACGCGTTGGGGAGCACATGGTGGAGCAGCACCCGCCAGTCGCGGCTCCCGAGCGCGACGGCCGCCTGCACGAACTCCCGCTCCCTGAGCGAGAGCACCTCCCCGCGCACCACCCGAGCGTACACCACCCAGGAGGAGACGCCAATCACGATGATGATGTTCTGGAGGCTCGGTCCGAGCACGCCGATCACGGC
>JACQWB010000156.1 GCA_016209385.1 Candidatus Rokuibacteriota bacterium | reverse complement strand
GGGCCGAGGCCGAACTCCCGGAAGAAGCTCTCGTGGAGCGACCGCTCCACCTTGAGGGCGCCCGCCGCGTGCTCGTTGAACATGATGATCCAGTCGTCCTGCGGGGCGCGCGCGGCCGCGATGGAGAGCGCCCGCGCGAACTCGCGCAGGTAGAGCGCGTCCTGCACCGCGTAAAAGCGAAAGCTCTCCCGCGCGAGGGACCCATCCGTGAGCCCCTTGAGGAAGGGGTGGCGCAGGATGGCCGCGTAGACGGCGCGGATGGAGTCCCAGAGCTCGTCGGTGAACGCCATGACGCTACCGGCTGGTGGTCCGCCAGTGTTCGGCGATCGCCTCCAGCGCCGTGACCCACACGCCGGAAGTTTTCTGAACCGTCTCGACCAGCACCGCCAGGCAGGCCAGGCGCGAGGGCCGACCGATGATCTGAGGGTGGAAGGTGAAGGTGGTCACGCCGCCGGCCTGGTGTATCCCCCTGAACTCAGAAATCCACCCCTCGAGCACCGGCCCCGGCGGCTGGAGCGAGCGCGTCCCGGTGAAGAGGAAGTACGGCGCGTCGTCCAGCACCCAGCTCACGGGAATCTCCACCAGCGCGCGGCCGGCGACCGGCGCGTGGAGGTACGGGGTCAGGCGATCCATGAAGTTGGAGGAGTACTCGAAGCCGTAGCGGGCCAGCAGATCGAGGGTGTGAGAGGAAAGCTGCCAGGCCGGGGCGCGGTAGCCCTTCGGGCGCTTCCCGGTGTGGCGCTCCAGCGTCGCCACGCTCTTCTCGAGGATCGCTTCCTCTTCCGCCGCGGGAACCTCGCTGACGCGCTCGTGACGGTAGCCGTGGCAGCCGATCTCGTGGCCATCGGCGAGAACAGCCTGGACCGCGTTCGGATGATGGTCCGCGACCCAGCCCGGGATGAAGAACGTGGCGCGGATTCCGCGTGTGCGAAGCAGCTCCAGGATCCGCGGCAGCGCTTCGACCGGGCCGAAGCGACCCTGCGAGAGCGCCACCGGCTCCTCGGTGCCGCGGGCGAGCCACAGGCTCTCGGCGTCGAGATCAAACGTGAACGCGCACGCCGAGCGGGATCCTGCCGGCCAGTCCGGAGCGGCCACGGCTAACGAAGCGCGGCGGGAGGGGCGGAGGAGGCCCGGGGCTTGGGAGGTTCCACGGGAACGTCCCAGACGACGGTGAAGCCGAGCGCGAACCACCCGGGGTGCTCGCGGGCGACCAGGACGTCACGACGGACCGGCGGTGCCGTCCAGCCGGACAGGCCGAAGCGGACCGCGGTGTTGGGACCGGTCCGCACCGTGGTCGTGAACGGCGCGATGAAGGCCGGGTCGTGACGCGTGCGGACGTTGTCCGGCGTGAAGTCGCTCTCGCGCGGGTGGGTGATCTGGGGCGGCTGACCCGGGAGGACCAGCTCGGGAGGCTTCACACGCTCGGGCGGCGGGGCCACGATCTCCACCTGCTGAGCCCAGGCCGGCCCGACAGCAGCGAGCGCCAGGCCCGCCGCCAGCGCGAGAAGCAGGATCAGGCGTCTCCTCTCCACAAATCCATCATGACAGAGACGCAGCGCATGCGCAAGCCCCGGCTGGTCAGCGCAGGAGGCCGTCGGCCCGAAGCTGCTCGATCTCGTCAGGAGCGAGGCCGAGGAGCTCGCCGAAGATCCGCGGGTTGTCCTCCCCGAGGCACGGAGCCGGTCTGTCGATCCAGCCCGGAGTCTCGGCGAGCTTGATGGGCGAGGCGTAGAGGCGGAGCGAGCCGACGACCGGGTGCGTAACGGACGCGAGTGTGCCGCGCGCGCGAAAATAGGGGTGGGCATCGTGGGCCTCCAGACCCAGGACCGGCGCGGCGGGGAGGCCGAGCGCCTGGCAGCGCGAGACGATCTCTGCGCAGTCGACAGCCCGAGTCCATTCGGTGATCCGAGCGTCCAGCGCGTCACCGTTCTTCTTGCGGCGGTCCAGATCGCCGAACCGCGGCTCACCGCACCAGGCCGGGTCGCCCACCACCTGGCAGAAGGCACGCCACTCGGCCTCGGTCTGACAGGCCAGCGCGACCCATTCGTCCTCGCCGCGGCAGGGATAGATCCCGTGGGGCGCGAGGCTCGCGTGCGTGGCGCCCTGAGTCTTCCACACCCGCCGGTTCATGAAATAGTCCATCAGCGCCTCACCCGCGAGCCCCACGGTTGCTTCGAGCTGGCTCATGTCGATCCACTGCCCCTCGCCTGTCTTCTCGCGATGCCAGAGGGCGGCCAGCACAGCAAAGAGGCCGTGGTGGGCGTTGGAGGGATCGGCGTAACCGAAGGTGAGCGCGCCGAGGCAGCGCTCGCCGGGATAGCCGATCAGGCGCTCGAGACCGGCGAGGCTCGACAGCGACGGCGCGAAGGTCCGCACCGCCTCCCACGGTCCGCCGTGCCCCACGGCCGAGCAGGAGATCATGATCAGGTCGGGCTTGACCCGCGCCAGCGCGGGGTAGTCCAGCCCGACCTCCCGCAGCACCGAGGGCGAGAAGTTCTCCACAACCACGTCGCTTCTGGCGACGAGACGCTTCAGGAGCTCCGGAGCCCCCGGATGGCGGAGGTCCACGGTGATGCCGAGCTTTCCCCGGTTGTACTGGTGGAAGAGCAGGACCGTGTCGATCTCGTGGGCCCGAGAGGCGAGAGCGTCAGAGACCTTCTCGTCCTCGCCCAGGGGTGTGGGGATGAGGCGGCAGTAGTCGAGCCGCCGCGACGACTCTACCTTGATGACCTCCGCCCCGAACTCGGCCAGGAGGCTCGAGAGCACCGGGCCCACCGCGACCCAGCCGAAGTCCACGACGCGGATCCCGTCGAGCGGTCTCACGCGATGATCCCTTCCCGGCGAAGCGAGGCGAGCTCGGTGGGGGAGACACCGAGGCGTCCCAGGACCAGGTCCGTGTGCTCGCCGAGGAGCGGCGCGGGCCGGAGGAGCCGCCACGGGGTTTTGGAAAATTTCCACGGAGCGCCGGGATACGTGAGCGCCCCCACCTCCGCCCGCGCGATCTGGACGAAGAAGTCTCGAGCCGCGAGCTGGGGACAGCGGGCGACCTCCTCGGTCGTGCGGACCGGCGCGAACGGAATGGCGTGGCGTCGGCAGAGCTCCTGGAGCTCGGCGCTCGTGCGCTCCCTCAAGTAGGGGACGAGGAGCGCATCCACCTCGTCAGGATACTCGCGCCCCATGGCAGCCCGATCGCGGTACCGGGCATCCCGGGTCCATGTGGGATTTCCCAACGCCTCAAGGAAGCGCTTCCAGGGGTGGCCCGAGCGGGTGATCAGACAGAAGTAGCCGTCGCGCGTCGGCAGGATCGCGTACGGGTAGAAGCCCCCCGATCCCGACGCGCGGTGTCCCGAGCGCCGCCACGGCAGGCCGGTCTCGGTGTAGAGCGGTGAGGTGATCCCCCCGTAGAAGGCCATCGCTTCGGTGGTGGCCACGTCCACGTGCTGGCCCCTGCCGGTCTTCTGGCGCGCAAAGAGGGCCAGCATCGCGCCGCACGCGCCGTTGATCCCCCCCTGGTAGTCCGGCTGGGACGCCGGAAACGGCAGCGGCGCGCGACCGGGCTCGCCGATCACCACGCTCGCGCCGCCCGCAGCGCCGGCGTGGAGGGCATGGCCGCGCCAGCTCCGCCAGGGACCCCGGTGGCCGAAGCAGGAGATCGAGACGTGAACGAGCCTGGGGAAACGACGGCCGACCGCGTCGGGGTCCAGGCCCAGGGGCCGAGCGTCGTCGGGGTGAAGGTTCTCGATCAACAGGTCCGCCTCGACCAGGAGGCGGTCGAGGATCCCCCGGCCCGCTTCGCGGCCCAGATCCAGCGCGATGCCCAGCTTGTTAGTGTTCAGGAGGAGGAAGAGCCCGCTCCGCTCGAGGTGGGGCGCGTCGTTCAGGAAGGGTCCGTGGCGCCGCGCCCACTCGCCGGTCGGCGGCTCGACCTTCACGACTTCGGCGCCGAGATCGGCGAAGCACTTGGCGGCGTATGGGGCCGAGACGAGCTCTCCGACCTCCACCACACGAAGGCCTGTCAGGGGCCCCACGCGAGGGTCTATCGTGCGCGGCGTGGGAGGGCGACCGCAGCGCTCCCCTGGGCCGTGACCTCGCCGCGCTGGTTTTCAGCCCGGAGCTCCAGGTGGACGAGCGCTTCCCCGTGCTCCTCGGCCTTGCCGGCGACGCGGCCGTGGCACCAGGTGGTGTCGCCGAGGAGGTTGTGACGCCGGACCTGGACGTTCAGGCGCCGGAGCACGCCGTCGTCCCCCATCCAGTTCGTCACCAGGTGGCCCAGCCAGGCCACCCGTTCGGGACCGTAGTCGTACGCGCCCGGCACCCCCACCGCCCGCGCGAAAGGCTCGTCCCAGTGGACGCGCTCGGGAGGCTCGGGAATGCCGAACGCGTTGTCGATGGCCAGCGCCGGGTGGCGCTCGAAAAGCTCGAAGGCAAGGCCGTGGCCCCTCACGTAGAGGCCGCCCCACCCCTGGACGAACGCGATCACCGAGGTCACGGTGAGCGGACCCTTCACCACCGGCGGGAGGACCTCGCCGACCTCGACGTCCTCCCAGTGGCGCGGGGTCGCGCCGCGGAACGCCTCCGCGGCGTAGGCCCTCCGGATCGCGTCGAGGTCGGCCGCCGTGTACCGGTGCGGCGTCACGCCCCGGTACTTCCCGCGTTCGCGCGCGGTATCGCGCTCGGTCCTGAAGCACCAGGAGTCGGCCTCCGCGACCACGTCGCCGCGGTCATTTCTGAAGCTGGTTCGGTACGTCTGCTGGATGGCCCGCCGGGCAAAGGCCGAGGGCTTCTCGACCAGATCGAGCAGCACGCTCTCGCCCACGATCCGCTCCCCTTCCCTGATGGGCCGGCGCCAGCGGAAATCGGTGCCGGCGAACATGGCGTGGATCCCCGGCAAGCCGCCGACGTAGCCGGAGACGATCCGGTCCATCGCGTAGAGGATTGTCGGAGGCGCCACAATCCCGCCCCACCGACTCTTGGCAGCGTAGTCGGGATCGCTCCAGAGCGGGTTGCGATCGCCGATGCCGTGCGCCCAGTGGCGGATCGCGTCACGGGTGGCGACCTCGACGTAGGGCTGGGGGCGCGGCACGGGCTCGCCGATGCGGGCCCGGAGGGCCTCGAGCGCCTCAGCAGTGATGGTGGGAAACCGCGTCATGATGCCCAGCCATTCTCCGCCCACCGCGCGCGGAGGGTCAAGCGGGCACGGGATCGGACGTGTGGAGTCAGCCGTCAGCGGTCCGCGACCGGGGCGCGGCCAGACCGAGCAGGCGGAGGCGCGTCCTGAGGGTGTTGCGGTTGATGCCGAGAAGCTGCGCGGCCCTGAGCTGGTTGCCGCCAGCCATCTCCATGGCGAGCGCCAGGAGCGGCCGCTCGACTCGATCCATCACGGCCCGGTAGAGCCCGCGCTGCTCTGACGCCCGGAGGTCCTGCACCAGGCCGGCTACGGCTCGCGCAATGAGCTGGTCGAAGCTCAGCGTGCCGCGTTCAGTCACCGAGCTCTTCACCACGGTTCATCCCTTGCGAAGGTCGAGCGGCGAGAGACCCAGGAGTGCGCCCCGGGCGATCGCCCAGAGGCGATGAAACGCAGCCTGAAGCTCGGGCGCCCCCGCGGTGAGGAAGCGGACGAGGACGCCACCTCGCCCCAGCTCGCTTACCGCGCCGCGCACCCCGGAGAAATCCGCGAGAGCTGCTTCGAGCTCGGCAGACACCGACCGACCGTCGCCGTCGAAGAGAAGCGCCAGCGTCGCCAGGTAGTTCATCCCCTCCATCCCGCCGAGTCCGGACCACGTTCGTCGCGCCGGGATCAGCCTGAAGCGATCCCTGAGCCTGGGCCCGAGACGGTCGGTGACCACCACGGTGGTGTCCAGCTCGGCGAAGCACCAGACCTCGCCACGCGCCACGCGGCCGATGGCGAGGGCATCGAACAGGATTGCGCGGCTCCCCTCGCCCAGCTCCACCGTGACGGACTGGCGCAGGGCAGCGCCCGGGAACGGGATGAGATGGTCGGGCACGTATTCAAGGACCGCTCCCGGGCCGAGGCGAGCGAAAAATTCTTGAATCGCCGGAGTGCCGGCGGTCCGGTAGACCTTCGTGGCCGACGGCGTGGTGAGGCAGCAGTGGGCCCCGTCACCCGCGCTCACCTCGGTGCGGAGACAGTCGCCTCCCACGAGGCCACCGGTCGGGTTGAGCAGCACGAGCACGGCAGCGCCTCCGGCGTCGATGGGAAGGGCCTCGAGCGCCTGGAGCGGGAGCGTGAACCGCCGCTCGGTCAGGACCGTGCCGGCACCGCGCCGCTCGAACCTCAGGCGGAGAAAGCCGTCCCTGCCGACCCGTTCAAGTCTCGAAGAGCAGATCGCGTCGGATCCAGTCGACGATGGGCTCGACACCGGTTCCGTCGCGCAGGTTCGTGAAGACAAACGGTCGGCCTCCTCTCATCCGTTTGGCATCTGACGCCATCATGCCGAGATCCGCGCCCACGTGGGGAGCCAGGTCAATCTTGTTGATGACGAGCAGGTCGGAGCGGGTGATGCCGGGTCCCCCCTTGCGCGGGATCTTCTCTCCCTCGCCGACGTCGATTACATAGATGGTGCCGTCCACCAGCTCGGGGCTGAAAGTCGCCGCGAGGTTATCCCCCCCGCTCTCCACCAGGATCAGCTCGAGGTCCGGAAAACGCGCGAGGAGCGTCCGGATCGCTTCCAGGTTCACCGAGGCATCCTCCCGGATCGCGGTATGGGGGCACCCGCCGGTCTCCACGCCCAGCACGCGCTCGCCCGGGAGCACACCCCGGTGGATCAGGAACTGCGCGTCCTCCTGGGTATAGATGTCGTTGGTGATGACCCCGAGCTGGTAGTGCTGCCTGAGGCGCAGGCAGAGCGCTTCGACCAGCGCGGTCTTCCCTGACCCGACCGGGCCGCCGATGCCGATCTTGAGCGGCGTCGGGATCATGAACGAAACAACCGCCGCTCGAGGCTCGCGTGGCGCATCCCCGCAATCTCCAGCCCCGGGGTGAAGCTCGAGACGTCATCCGGCGCCGTGGCGGCAGCCTCGGCGGCCAGGCGCACGACGGTATCGCGCAGCGACCAGAGGACGCGCTGGCCCTCGAGCTGGCCCAGCGGAAGGAGCCTGAGCCCGGCCCCCACCAGGAGCGCGGCGGTCGCGTAGAGGAACGCGGTCGTCGCATCCGTGGGAGACCACCCGACGACAGCCCCGGCCATCCCGAACGTGACGGGATGGTGGCCTGGAGTCCTGCCGGCTTCCACGGCCTGCTGAAAGACGATGAGGCGCGAATCGCCGGTGAGGGCTGCGGCCACCCTGAGGGTCTGGCGCCCCATCTGGCGACTCGCCTCGCGAAACTCGCGGACCGGCTTCATGGCCTCCAGCGTGGCGTCGATCACGGCGCAGGCCTCGTGGTCCCCGCTCTGCGTCGCCCGGAGCGCTCCGGCCAGCGCCACGGCATCACACGGCGCAGCGGCGCCTTCGAGGTGAGCTCGCACAAACGCCTCGAGCCCGACGCGGTCCGTGATGATTCCCGCCTGACAATACGTCTCGAGCCCGAAGGAGTGCGCGTAGCCTCCGGTGGGAAAGAGACCGTCGGCGAACTGAAGCAACGAGAGCAGGGCGGCTCGGAGGGGGGCGTCGCCCCCTCCGATTGTCCTAGACATGGCGGTGGGCCCCGCCGCCGATCGGCTCAAACACCGCAACCCGCCGCTCCCACGGCACCTCCGACCGCGACAGAAGCCGCTCCATGGCCGGGTCGTCGGGCACCAGCAGGACGAGGGGCGAGAGGCGCTCAACGGCAAGGGAGAAGTGCCGGTTCCCCACTTCGAAGGCCAGCCGGATCGCGTCGGCCGGGTTCCGGGGCATCGCGGCGAGCACGGGCTCCTGCGCCGGCTCCACCACCAGATACCAATCCCGCTGGACAGCGAGAACCGACCCGGGCGACATCACGCTCCCGGTGGGGAGGCCGAGGGCGACCTCACGCCCGCCCCGCGTCACGGCGCGACGGCGCCCCCAGCGGCGCTCCTCCCACGTCAGGACGAGGGCATCCCGTTCCTTGCCCGCCAGCGTCTCGGCGGGGATCTGTCCCGGTGGCTCGGCGATCAGCAGCATGCCTAAAAGAGAAAATAGCGCTGGGCCATGGGGAGAACCTGAGCCGGCTCACATGTGAGGAGCTGCCCGTCAGCGCGGACCTCGTAGGTTTCCGGGTCCACCTCGATTTGCGGGCAGGCGTCGTTGTGAATCATCGAGCGTTTGGTGAGGCCGCGGCACCCGCGCACCGCGACCACGCGCTTCTGGAGGCCGAGGCGCGCCGGCACGCCGCCGTCCAGCGCCGCCTTGGAAACGAAGGTCAGCGCGGTCGTGTGTGGCGCGCGCCCGTATGCGCCGAACATGGGGCGATAGAGGAGCGGCTGGGGGGTCGGGATGGAGGCATTCGGGTCCCCCATGGCGGCCCACGCGATGAATCCTCCCTTGACGATCAGATCGGGCTTGACCCCGAAGAACGCCGGCTTCCAGAGCACCAGATCCGCGAGCTTGCCCACCTCCACCGAGCCGACCTCGTGAGCGATCCCGTGGGTGACGGCAGGGTTGATCGTGTACTTGGCGACGTAGCGCTTCACGCGGCGGTTGTCGTTCCGGCCATCGCCGTCGAGCGGACCCCGTTGCCGCTTCATCTTGTCGGCGGTCTGCCAGGTCCGCATGATCACCTCGCCGATCCGCCCCATCGCCTGCGAGTCGGAGGAGAGCATGCTGATCGCGCCCAGGTCGTGGAGGACATCCTCCGCGGCGATGGTCTCGGCGCGGATCCGCGACTCGGCGAACGCCAGGTCTTCGGGGATCTTCGGGTTCAGGTGGTGGCAGACCATGAGCATGTCGAGGTGCTCGTCCATCGTGTTCACGGTGAACGGCATGGTCGGGTTCGTCGAGGACGGCAGGCAGTTGGGCTCGCCGCAGACGCGGATGATGTCGGGGGCGTGGCCGCCGCCCGCCCCCTCCGTGTGGTACGTATGGATCGTCCGCCCTTTGAAGGCGCGGATCGAATCCTCCACAAACCCCGCCTCGTTCAGCGTGTCCGTATGGATTGCCACCTGGACGTCGTACTCCCCCGCGACGGTCAGGGCGCAGTCGACGGCCGCCGGCGTGCTGCCCCAGTCCTCGTGGAGCTTCAGGCCGATGGCCCCCGCCTCGATCTGTTCCCGGAGCGGATCGGGGCGCGAGGCATTGCCCTTGCCGAGAAACCCGAGGTTGAGCGGCAGCCCGTCAGCCGCCTCGAGCATCCGGTGGAGGTTCCAGGCCCCCGGGGTGCACGTCGTGGCGTTGGTGCCCGTGGCGGGACCCGTCCCACCTCCCAGAAGGGTCGTGACGCCGGCGGAGAGGGCTTCCGCGCAGAGTTGCGGACAGATGAAGTGGATGTGGCTGTCGATGCCCCCCGCGGTCACGATCTTGCCCTCGCCCGCGATCACCTCGGTGCCGGCCCCGATGACCATGCCCGGGCTCACCCCTGCCATGACGTCCGGGTTGCCGGCCTTGCCGATCCCCACGATGCGGCCGTGCTTGATCCCGATGTCCGCCTTGACGACCCCCCAGTGATCCACGATCAGGGCGTTCGTGATCACGAGATCCAGGACGCCCTCGGCCGAGGTCGCGCGCGCCGACTGGCCCATCCCGTCACGGATCACCTTGCCGCCGCCGAACTTCACCTCGTCGCCGTACACGCTCAGGTCCCGCTCCACCTCGATGAGGAGATCGGTGTCGGCCAGTCGAACCCGATCGCCCGTGGTGGGGCCGTAGAGGTCCGCGTGCTGCCGTCGCGAAATCCTGAGGCTCACGACTCGGCGCCTCCGAAGGCCTGTTGCCGGGCGCGCTGCACGGCCGAGACTTTAGCGGGCTCAGTCGTGGGGCCTTCAGTCAGCGCGTTGAGCCCGTAGACCTCGCGCCGGCCTGCCAGCTCCACCAGGGTCACGCGCTTCGCGTCGCCGGGCTCGAAGCGCACCGCGGTACCGGCGGGGATGTTCGGGCGCATGCCGAACGCGAGAGCCCGCTCGAACCGAAGCGCCTTGTTCGCCTCGAAGAAGTGGAAGTGGGAGCCCACCTGGATGGGCCGGTCGCCGGTGTTGGCCACAATCAGCTCGACCGTCTGCCGCCCCTCGTTGGCCCTGATCGGTTCCTCGGCCAGGATGTACTCGCCAGGAATCATGTCAGCCCTCCCGCGTTCGAGCGCCCACCCACGCCTCCGGCGCGGGTACCCGGCCCGCGCAATCAACTCAGGCCTCGCCTCGTGGCTCTTACTTACTCGGGTCTCGCCTCGCCGCTGGCGCAGGCGATGAAGCTGCCTGCGCCGAAGCGCCTCGGCTCGAACTGCCACGCCTGCGGCTCGTCGGCAGCC
>JACQWB010000155.1 GCA_016209385.1 Candidatus Rokuibacteriota bacterium | reverse complement strand
GCCGCAGGCGTGGCAGTTCGAGCCGAGGCGCTTCGGCGCAGGCAGCTTCATCGCCTGCGCCAGCGGCGAGGCGAGACCCGAGTAAGTAAGAGCCACGAGGCGAGGCCCGAGTTGATTGCGCGGGCCGGGTACCCGCGAAGCGGGTGCGCGCTCGAAGGGCATTACTCCGAGACGCTCCGAACCCGCGCGGCTCTGCCGGCCGCTCGGTGTCCCGCCGTTCCCGCCGAGAGGGAAGCTGTGGTATTCTTTCCCTCACCCTCCATGACGCGCAAGGCTGATGCCGCCCGACGTATCGAAGAGCTCCGGCAACTCATCCACGGCCACGACTACCTCTACTACGTCCTGAACCGTCCCGAGATCTCCGACGCGGAATACGATCGGCTCTTCAAGGAGCTCAAGGACCTCGAGGCCGAGCACCCCGACCTGATCACGCCCGACAGCCCTACCCAGCGGGTCGCCGGCCGGCCCGTCGAAGCCTTCGCCGCCGTGGAGCACAAGGTGGCCATGCTGTCGCTGGACAACGCCATGGACACGGCCGAGCTGCGCGAGTTCGAGGCCCGACTCAGGCGGATGCTGGCCGGGGCCGACTTCGAGTACGTCTGCGAGCCGAAGGTGGACGGCCTGGGCGTGGCGCTGGTCTACGAAGACGGGCGCTTCGTGCGGGGTGCCACGCGCGGCGACGGGCGCCTGGGCGAGGACATCACCCAGAATCTCAAGACGATCCGCTCGATCCCGATGCGGCTCCACGGCCCGCTCGCCCGGTGTCGCCAGCTCGAGGTGCGGGGCGAGGTCTTCATCCCCCGCCGGGCCTTCGACACGCTCAACGCCGAGCTGGAAGCGGCGGGCGAACCGACGTTCGCCAACCCCCGAAACGCCTCCGCGGGCTCGGTCCGCCAGAAGGATCCGGCGATAACCGGCCGGCGCCCGCTCGACATCTTCTGCTACCACGTGAGCCACGCTGACCCGGCCCGCTTCACGACGCACTGGGAGACGTTGGAGGCGCTCAAGGCGAGCGGGTTCAAGGTCAACCCGCGGTCCACGAGCTGCGCGGACATCGACGCTGTGATCACCCGCTGCCAGGCCCTCGAAACCGAGCGCGACGCGCTCGGCTACGACGCCGACGGCGTGGTCGTGAAGGTCGACTCGCTGGAGCAGCAGCGACGCCTGGGCGCGACGGCTCACCACCCCCGCTGGGCGATCGCGTACAAGTTCGCCGCCCGCCAGGCCACCACCCGGGTCCTGGACATCAAGATCCACGTCGGGAAGACCGGGGCCCTCACCCCGACGGCCATCCTCGAGCCGGTGGAGCTGGCGGGGGTGACGGTGAGCCGCGCGAGCCTCCACAACGAGGACGAGATCAAGAAGAAGGACATCCGGGTCGGGGACACCGTGTTGATCGAGCGCGCCGGTGACGTGATCCCCTACGTGATCCAGGTGATCCCCGGGAAGCGGCCGCCGGAGACCAGGCCGTTCGTCTTCCCAACCCGCTGCCCGGTCTGCCACGCGCGGGCGCACCGTCCCGAGGGCGAGGCCATCTGGCGCTGCACCAACGCTGCGTGCCCGGCCCAGCTCAAGGAGCGGCTCCTGCACTTCGGGTCGCGGCGGGCCATGGACATCGAGCATCTGGGCGAGGCCGTCGTGAACCAGCTCGTGGATCGGGGGCTCGTCCGCGACTTCGCCGACCTTTACCACCTGACCGTGGAGCAGCTCGCCGAGCTGGAGCGGCTGGCCGAGAAGTCGGCCCAGAACCTCGTGACGGCGATCCAGGCCTCCAAGGGCCGGGGGCTGGCGCGTCTCCTGAACGCGCTGGGGATCAGGATGGTGGGCGAGCGTGTGGCCCGGCTCCTGGCCGACCGGTTCGGGAGCATGGAGCCGGTCCTCGAAGCGAGCGCGCACGAGATCGGCGAGATCTACGGCATCGGCCCCCAGATCGCCCGCTCTGTCGCCGAGTTCTTCGCCGAACCCCAGAACCGGAAGACCGTCGAGCGGCTCAGGGAATCCGGCGTGGCGATGGCGGAGGAAGGCGCAGGCGAGGGGGCGAAGCCGCTAGCCGGCAGGTCGTTCGTTCTCACGGGGAACCTCGCGTCTATGACGCGCGACGAGGCGACGGACCTGATCGGGAAGCTCGGCGGCCGCGTCACCGGCTCCGTCTCCAAGAAGACCGACTACGTGGTCGTGGGAACCGAGCCCGGCTCGAAGGCCCAAGACGCGACGCGGCTGGGCGTTCCCGTGCTGTCGGAGGCCGAGTTCCTGAAGCTGGTCGGCCGGTGAGACGGCGCATGGGGAAGGCCGGGCGCAATCAACCGACGGGAAGCGCCGTTCCCCTCGGGCTCGTGCTCGGCGTCGGGCTCTCCGGTTGCGTCGCCGTCACGACACCCTCGACGGCACCCCCGGACGAGGCTCCGGGAACCTGGACCATCCTTGCCCCCATGCCGTCGGCACGGCAGGAGGTCGCGGTGGCCGAGGCGGGCGGCCGGGTCTACGTGATCGGGGGACTCGGGGAAGGGTACGAACCCACCGCCACGGTCGAGGCCTATGACCCCGCCACCAACCGATGGGAGCCGCGGACGCCGCTGCCCATCAGGGTCCATCACCCGGCCGCCGTCGGCGTCCACGGGAAGGTGTATCTCATCGGCGGCTACACCGGGCGGTTCTCCTGGACGCCCCAGGCGGCCGTCTTCGAGTACGACCCGACCACGAATGCCTGGCGGCAGAGACTCTCGATGCCGAGGGCGCGCGGCGCTCTCGCTGCCGCAGCGCTCAACGGGAAGATCCACACCCTGGGCGGCGCCGCAGCCGGAGTCACGCTGACCGCCCACGAGGTGTACGACCCGCTGACCGACAGGTGGAGCCACGCCGCCGCCATGCCCACCGCTCGGGACCACCTGGCGGCCGCGACGCTTGGCGGGAAGCTCTACGCCCTGGGCGGCCGCGAGTCGTTCTTCGGGAGGAAGCACGCCGTCGTAGAGATCTACGATCCGGCCACGGACAGCTGGCGGAGCGGCGCGCCGCTCCCCCTGGCCCGGGGCGGCCTGGCCGCCGCGGCGCTCGACGGCCGGCTCTTCGTCGTCGGTGGTGAGCTGCCGTTCCGGATCATCAGCGCGACGGAGATGTACGACCCGGCCGCCGGACGCTGGACCGCCAAGGCCGCCATGCCGACGCCCCGACACGGGATCGGAGCCGCCGCGGTGGGGAACCGCATCTACGTCCCCGGCGGTGGCACACGCCCCGGCCCGGGCCGCTCCAGCGCGCTCGAGGCGTTCGAGCCATGAGGCGCATCGCTGTCGCGCTCCCCCTGCTCTGCGCCCTCGCGGCTGCCGCCGCTGCCCAACCCCAGCGCCTCACCCGCGAGCAGGCCCTCGCGGCGCTCCACAGCCGCGCCGACGTGGAGGCGCGGCGGCAGGGCGCGGCCTGGCTCGGCGACACGGGTGTGATGGCCGACGTCCCGCGCCTGGTTGAGGCCCTCCGTGACCCGGACGAAACGGTCCGCGTCCTGGCCGAGCACTCGCTCTGGAAGGTCTGGAGCCGCTCGGGCGACGCCGAGGTGGACAACCTCTTCCAGCTCGGCCTCGAGCAGATGGACCAGCGGGAAGCGGAGGGGGCCATCAAGACCTTCACGCTGATCATCCAGAAAAAGCCCGACTTCGCCGAAGGGTGGAACAAGCGGGCCACGCTCTACTACCTGGTCGGGGAGTGGGAGAAGTCGCTGGCTGACTGCGAAGAGGTCATCAAGCGAAACCCGGCCCACTTCGGCGCGCTCTCGGGCTTCGGGATGAACTACCTCCGGCTCGGCAAGCTCGCGCAGGCCCTCGACTATTTCCAGCGGGCGCTCGCCGTGAATCCCAACCTCACCCAGGTCGAAGCCGCGGTGTCCGAGCTGAAGCGGCTCCTGATCCAGCAGCGCCGGGACACCATCTAAGGAGGCCCTGCATGCCCCTGACCGAGCACGAGCTGGATGCGCTGCGGAAGATTTCGAGCCCGAGCGTGGCGAACGCCATCGAGACCTTCAAGCTCAGGTCGCGGAGCGAAGGCTTCATGGCTTCGGAGATCCGGGCGCTGTTCCCCGAGCTCGGCCCGCTCGTGGGGTACGCGGTGACCGCGGTGATCCGGGCGGAGCCAGAGCCCCAGGAGGGGCACCGGGCGAGCGTCTTCGGCTGGTGGGACTACATCGTGTCGATCCCGGCGCCGCGCGTCGTGGTCGTCCACGACCTCGACGACCCGCGTGGCCAGGGCGCCCAGTGGGGCGAGGTTCAGGCCAACATCCACAAAGCCCTGGGCTGCGCGGGAGTGGTGACCGACGGATCCGTGCGCGATCTGGACGAGGTGAGGGCGATCGGCTTTCAGTTCGCGGCGGCCCACGTCTCGGTCTCCCACGCCTGGGTCCACATGGTGGACTTCGGGCTCCCGGTCAAGGTGGGCGGGCTCTGGGTGACGCCGGGCGACCTCCTCCACTGCGACCAGCACGGCGTCGTCTCGATCCCGCACCCGATCGCCGGCCAGATTGCCGAGGCGGTCACCAAGGTCGAAGCAGCGGAGCGCAGGATCATCCAGACCTGCCAGGCGCCGGACTTCAGCGTCGAGAAGCTGAAGGCGGTGTACCGCGAGATCCGCCCGGGCACCTACTGAGCCGACGTCAGAAGATCTATTCAGATCTATTCGGGCCTCGCCTCGTGCCGGGCGTGCCTCACGGCATGGCCGACGGCCCTCGGCTCGAAGGTCGCCTCCCGCTTGAGCCGGTTGACGATCTGCTCGGCCAGCCGGACCGGCTCGGGGACGCGGAAACGCGAGCAGCCGAGCACCCAGTGGATCGCCGCTCGCACGCCGATTCGATGCCCGGGAGACGAAGATCGGCTTCACCCCCGCCCGCGTCCTGAGCACCGCGCCGACCCGCTGGCCGTCCACGCGGAGCGGGCTCCAGGCCCCGCGCTGGGATCCCGGGTCGCGGTACTCTCCCACCAGGAGCGATTTCGCGCAGCCCACGCTCGGGAGGTCGAGGAGCACTCCCAGGTGGCAGGCCAGGCCGAAGCGCCGCGGATGCGCGAGCCCCTGACCGTCGAAGAGGCAGAGATCGGGGCGCCCGCGCAGGCGCCGGAACGCGGCGACGAGCAACGGCCCCTCGCGGAACGAGAGGTAACCGGGCACGTAGGGGAACGGTGGTGGCCCGGCCGCTGTGGCAGACTCCACCAGGCGGCCGTCGGGCAAGGTCAGCAGCGCCACCGCGGCCCACGCCCAACGGCCGTCGCGACTGTACGCGAGGTCAGCTCCGGCAACCAGTCTGACTCGCCGCGGGCCACCCGTCAGCCGCACCCGCGACCGAAGCCGCTCCTGAAGCTCGCGCGCTTCGGCAACGGTTCGCGGCCAGGCATTGCCCCGCTGGACGGCCATCGCGAGAGCATTGTACGGTAAAATCCTGCCGGCGAGCGGGCGGGGACGCGCGGGAGGCGTATGAACCGGGCCGGAGTCGCGGTCGCCCTCACCGTCGCCATCGCGGTTCTCGTTCTCGCGGCGTGGTTCCTCGTCAGATATCTCCTTTCGTTCCTGGCGCTCCGCCTTTACCGGGCCGCTCGCCGGTCGCCCGGGGCGTCACTGCCGTGGAAGGGACCAACGCGCATGGATGCGCTGCTGGCCATCGGGGGCCTCGGGATCCTCGCGGTCGTCGGGATCCTGTCGGCCGTCGCCTACGTCGTCATGGTTGACGTGAAGCCCAAGGAGCCCCGGCCCGTGCTCGACGAAGCCGCCCGCCGGCAGATCGACGACCTCGGAAACCGGCTGATCAAGCACGTGACGGTCCTCGCGGGCGAGATCGGGGAGCGGAACCTCTTCCGCCCCCAGGGTCTCCGCGCGGCCGCAGAGTATATCCGGCAGAGCTGGACGGCGCAGGGGTTTCCCGTGGCGGAGGAGCCGTTCGAGGTGGCCGGGCAGCGGTGCGTGAACCTGATCGTTGAGCAGCCGGGGGCCGGCCGGCCGCACGAGATCGTGCTCGTCGGGGCCCACTACGATTCCCTGATCGGAACCGCCGGCGCCAACGACAACGCGACCGGGGTGGCAGTGCTCCTCGAGCTGTCAGCGGCCCTGAAGGCCGCGCGTCCCCTCCGCACCGTTCGCGTCGTCGCCTTCGTCAACGAGGAACCGCCGTTCTTCCACTCCGAGCAGATGGGAAGCCGGCTCCACGCGCTGAATGCGCGGCGGCGACACGAGAAGATCGTAGCCATGGTCTCGCTGGAAACCCTCGGGTACTACGCCCACGGCGCGGGAAGCCAGCGGTATCCGTTTCCCTTCGGAGCCTTCTATCCGGATCGGGCCGACTTCCTCGCCGTGGTGGGGAACCTGGCCTCACGACCGCTCGTGGTCGAGTTCCTCCGTCACCTGATGGCGGCGACCGACTTCCCCGTGGAGGGCGTCGCGACGTTTCCGTGGATTCCGGGCGTGGACTGGTCTGACCACTGGTCGTTCTGGAAGGAAGGGTATCCGGCAGTGATGCTGACCGACACCGCCCTCTACCGCTATCCGGAGTACCACTCGCCTGGCGATCTTCCCGGGAGGATCAGCCAGGAAGAGTTCGCCCGGGCCGCGCACGGGATCATCGGCGCCGTTCGCCGCCTCGCCGACTCACCCTGAGCGCGACGGTGGTTGAAAAGCAGACCCGGCCCTTGTAGGTTAAAGTGACTCTGGCTCAACGAGGAGGTTCGCGATGCCCCGCGTCAAGGTGAACGGAGTCTCCCTCGCGGTCCAAGACTGGCCGGGCAAAGGCGCCGCCGCCGTCTGCATCCACGGCCTCACCGCCAACCACGCCTGCTGGGCGAGCATCGCCGACATCCTGTCGCCTGACTACCGGCTCATCGCCTACGACCTCAGGGGCCGGGGGGAGAGCGACAAGCCGGAAAAGGGCTACAGCCTGCAGATCCACTGCCAGGACCTGGTCGGTCTGCTCGACCACTTCGGCGTGAAGAAAGCGATCATCATGGGGCACTCGCTCGGAGCCCACATCGGCGTTTGCTTCGCCGCCCGCTTCCCCCAGCGGGTGTCGAAGCTGGTGCTGGTGGACGGCGGGATCGACGTCCGCGCCGAGATCCTGGATTCCCTGGCTCCCGCCATCAACCGGCTCGGCATCGAGTTCCCGTCGATGGACGCGTTTCTCCAGCTGATGCAGAGCCTCCCGATGCTGGCCGGCCGCTGGAACGACTACCTGGAGCGCTACTTCCGCTACGACGTGGAGACGCTCAGCTCGGGGGCGGTCCGCTCGAAGGTGGCCAGGCACGCCATCGAGGAGGAGCTGGCGAATCTCGCGCGTGAGCGACTCTGGGTCTACCACCACCAGGTGAAGTGCCCGACGCTGATCTTCCGCGCCCCCGACGGCCTCCTGACGGCGACCGACTGCCTGATGACCCAGGAGGAGGCCGAGGCCATGGCCCACGCCATCCGGAAGTCGACGCTCGTCGTAGTCCCGGGCACGAACCACTACACCGTGCTCCTGGGAAAGAACCCGAAGGTCAAGAACGCCCTCCGTGCGTTCCTCAAAGCGCGATGACGACCTGGCCGCCGAGCTACCACGAAGGCTACTGGCCGGAGCCCAGCTCCCCCTGCTGGTTCAAGGATCGCGAGTGCCAGGATCCCGAGTCTCGCGACGCGGAGATCCTCCGGAAGATCCAAGCCGTGATGCGCTGGGCGTGGGAGCGCGGGCCGTTCTATCGAAGGAAGTGGGAGGCGGTGGGGCTCGACCCCGGCGACATCAAGAGCCTGCAGGACTTCAGGAAGGTACCGGTTCTGACCAAGCAGGAGCTCAGGGAGGACCAGGCGGCGCACCCGCCCTTCGGTTCCTACCTCTGCATCGAGCCCCGTGAGGTCTTCCACATCCACGGCACCTCGGGCACCACCGGGAAGCCCACGGCGTTCGCCATCGGGCGCGACGACTGGCGCAGGATCGCCAACGCCCACGCGCGGGTGATGTGGGGCTTCGGCCTCCGCCCCGGCGACACGGTCTTCTTCGGCTCGTTCTTCTCCCTCTACCTGGGCGGCTGGGGCGCCCTGGCCGGGGCCGAGCGCCTCGGCTGCGTCGCCTTCCCCTTCGGCGCGGGCGTGCCGGGTCAGACCCTCCAGGCTCTCCGCTGGCTCAGGGACATCAAGCCCACCGCCTTCTATGGAACGCCGTCCTACGGCCTCTACGTCGCGGAGAAGGCCCGTCAGGAGGGGATCGATCCGAAGGAGTTCGGGATCAAGATCCTCTTCTTCTCGGGCGAGCCCGGCGGCTCGATCCCGTCGACGAAGCAGCGGATCGAGGAAGCCTACGGCGGGATCTGCGTGGACACGGGCTCCACCGCCGAGATGACCCCGTGGATGACCAACGGCGAGTGCGTCTTCAGGGCCGGCATGCACCTCTGGCAGGACATCGTCTACGCGGAGCTGCTCCACCCTGACACGAAGGAGCCGGTGCCGTTCGGCGGCGAGGGGGTGCTCATCTACAACCACCTGGAGCGGACCTCGCAGCCCATGATCCGCTTCTGGTCGGGCGACCTCGCGCGCTGGACCGATACGCCGTGCGAGTGCGGCCGGACGTACCCGCGGCTCCCCGGGGGGATCTACGGGCGGGTGGACGACATGTTCATCGTGCGCGGGGAGAACGTGTACCCGAGCGCCATCGAGGACGTGCTACGCGCGACCCGCGGCTTCGGCGAGGAGTTCAGGATCATCATCTCGCGCGAGGAGATCATGGACGAGCTGGTGGTCCAGGCCGAGTACACGCGGGACATCGCGGCGCGGGCCGAGCGAAACCCGGAAGTGCTCGAGGCGCTGAGGAAGGAGATGGCCGAGCGGCTCCGGGCGGCCATCGGCCTCTGGCCCAAAGTCCAGCTCATGCCACCCGACGCCCTCCCCCGAACCGAGTTCAAGGCGCGCCGGGTGGTGGATAACCGCAACCTGTTCCGCGAGCTACGCGAGGGAAAGAAGGATGCTTGAGATCCGGCACGGCGGGCCCGACGACATCGGCAGCTGCCTCAGCCTCGCGGCCGAGCTGATCGATTCCCGCCGGGGCCAGGGGCTGATCCAGGCCGCGCTCGACCGCCGGCAGCTCCTCGTGGCCCGCGACGACGGACGCGTGGTCGGCTTTCTCACCTACCGTACCGACTGGTTCAACTGCACGTTCGTCTCGGTGGCCGTCGTCACGCCCGACCGGCGCCGGGAGGGGATCGCGCGAGCGCTCTTCCGCGCCGTCGAGGAGCGGAGCCCGGGTCCCCGGCTCTTCTCTTCCACCGATGAGACCAACGCGGCTTCCATCCGGATGCACAGCGCGCTCGGCTTCACCGCCAGCGGCTACATCGACAACCTCCCCCAGGGCTACCGCGAGCTGCTCTTCTACAAGCGCCTTCCCGGGCGCATCGAGCACGGGCACGACGGAGTCTCGATTCTGGGGGACAGCGACGGGGCGACTCATGCTTGATCCAAAGAAGCTCGACGCAATCAGGCACGAACAGAAGACGTGGGAGGCTGGGGAGCTCAGCGCGTTTCAGGCCCGCAGGCCCGAGCGCCAGGACTCCTTCACCACGCTCTCGGGCCGCGAGCTGAAGCGGCTCTACACGCCGGTAGACGTCGAGGGGACGGACTACGCGAATGACCTCGGCTTTCCCGGTCAGTTCCCCTTTACCCGCGGCCCCTACCCGACCATGTACCGGGCTCAGCCGTGGACCATGCGTCAGATCGCGGGCTTCGGGACGGCCCAGGACACCAACGCGCGCTTCAAGTACCTGATCGCTCAGGGCCAGACGGGCCTCAGCGTGGACTTCGACATGCCCACGCTGATGGGCTACGACTCCGACGACCCGCGGGCCTTCGGCGAGGTCGGCCGCGAGGGCGTCGCGGCGGACACGCTCGCCGACATGGAGGAGCTCTTCGACGGCATCGACCTGGGCTCCATCAGCGTCTCGATGACCATCAACCCGACGGCCTGGATCCTCCTGGCCATGTATGTGGCGCTGGCGGAAAAACGGGGAATTCCCAAGGCGAAGCTCTCGGGCACGGTCCAGAACGACACCATCAAGGAGTTCACGGCCCAGAAGGAGTGGATCTATCCGGTCAAGCCGTCGATCCGGATCGTGCGCGACTCGATCATCTACTCGGTCCAGCACCTCCCCCACTACAACCCGGTCAACATCTCCGGCTACCACATCCGGGAGGCCGGGGCCACCGCGGTGCAGGAGGCCGCGTTCACCCTCGCCGCCGGCATCGCCTACGTCGAGGAGGTGCGGCGGACCGGGCTCGACGTGGACGCCTTCGCGCCGCGCCTCAGCTTCTACTTCATCTCCCACTCCGACTTCTTCGAGGAGATCGCCAAGTTCAGGGCCGCACGCCGTTGCTGGGCCCGGATCATGAAGGAGCGCTTCGGCGCCAGGCGCCCCGAGTCCATGCGCCTCCGCTTCCACTGCCAGACCGCCGGCTCCTCTCTCACCGCCGTCCAGCCGATGAACAACGTCGTGCGAACGGCCTACCAGGCCCTCGCCGCGGTGCTCGGCGGGTGCCAGTCGCTCCACACCAACGGGATGGACGAGGCCCTCGCCATCCCCTCGGAGGAGGCGATGAAGCTCGCCCTCCGCACCCAGCAGATCCTCCTTGAGGAGACGGGGGTCGCGAACTCCGTCGACCCCCTCGGCGGCTCCTACCTGGTGGAGGCCCTGACCGAGCAGACCGAGCGCGAGATCCGGGCGTACCTCAACCGGATTGACGCGATGGGTGGCACCGTCGCCGCGCTCGAGAGGAACTTCTTCCAGCAGGAGATCGCCGATGCGGCCTACGCCTACCAGCGGGCCAAGGAGCGCGGGGAGGAGATCGTCGTCGGTGTCAACAAATTCCGGGAGCCCGAGCCCGAGGAGCCCGAGATCCCCCTCCACGTCCTGGACCCGCGGACCGAGCAGATCCAGAAGGAGCGGCTCGCGCGCGTCAAGCGCGAGCGCGACAGCGCGCGGGTGCAGAAGCTCCTGAAGGAGCTCCAGGAGGTGGCGCGGACCGACGCGAACCTGATGCCGGTCACGATCGAGTGCGTGAAGGCCTACGCCTCGGAGGGCGAGATCGTCAACGCGCTCAAAGAGGTCTTCGCGACGTACCGGGAGCCGATCGTGTTTTGACCCGTCACTTTGAACTCCCTCTCCGCGACGGAGAGAGAAGCATGAAGAGCATGGGGGAGAGCCATGTCACCGAAAAACGCGTTGCTCAGTCAGGCGCAGGACGAGTTCAGGGCCTTCAAGGCGGCGCTCGGGGGCCTCGACGAGCGCCAGCTCGCCGAGGTCTGGCTCGGAAGCTGGAGCATCAAGGACATCCTGGCCCACATCTCGGGCTGGCACCGCGAGATGGGGCCCGGGCTCGAGCGGCTCGCGCGCGGCGAGAAGCCCTTTTCCGAGGGGACGAACTACAACGACGTGGATTCCTGGAACGCCAGGTTCGCCGCAGCCAAGAAAAACGCGACGGGATCCGAGCTGCTCGGGGAGCTGGATGCCTCGCACGACTCCTTCATGGCCCAGGCGGCCAAGGTCCCTGAGGAGCGGTTTGTCCCCGGCAAGACCGCCCATCGGATCGTGGATCTGAACAGCGCGCACCACTATAAGGAGCACGGCGACCAGATCCGCGCCTGGCGCCAGGACAAGGGAATCTAGGGAGAGGGTGGCGGTGGGACAGCGTAAGGTCCGGGTCCTGGTCGCCAAGCCGGGGCTGGACGGGCACGACCGCGGTGCCAAGGTCGTGGCGCGGGCGCTCCGCGACGCGGGCTTCGAGGTCATCTACACCGGCCTCCACCAGACCCCCGAGCAGATCGTGGCGACGGCGATCCAGGAGGACGTGAACGTCATCGGCCTCTCGATCCTCTCCGGCACCCACATGCTCGTCTTCCCGCGGATTCTGGAGCTGCTCCACCAGCAAGGGGCCGACCACATCAGCGTGATCGGTGGCGGCACCATGCTCCCCAGGGAGATGCGGGAGCTCAAGGCCATGGGCGTTGCGGAGCTCTGGGGCGTGGATTCGTCGACGGAGGAGATCGTCACCTGGCTCCGCGAGCGATTCGCCGCCGATACCTGAGCCCGGCCCGCGCCGGGGCGTGCTCGGACCCTTCGCTGGCTGATCCTCGTAGTACCCGCCGCCATCTACTTCTTCTCGTACTTCCACCGCGTCGCCCCTGCCGTGGTCGCCCACGACCTGATGCAGGCCTTCGCGATTCCGGCGGCGTCGCTCGGACACCTGGCCGCGATCTACCCGTTCGTTTTCGCAGTGATGGGGCTCCCCGCGGGGAGCCGGGCGGACACGCTCGGTCCGCGCTAGACCCGGCGGGGGTGTATCAAGCCGCCTTCGGCGTGTGCGCGGCCATCGCCGTGGCAGCGCTGGTGATGGCCCTCCGCGTGACCGAGACCCGCTGCCGGAACATCTGGCCGCCGGCCAACCACTAACAAGCGCGAGGCGGAGTGGCTGGTGGAAGACATCGGCGGACGCTCGCAGCCAGTATCTGAGCGGCCAGTCGCAAGAATACATTCCGGATCCAGCCCGCGGCGTCATCCTGTCGGGTCGGCGACATCCTGTCGCCGCCTGGCGCCGCGCCCGCGCCCGAACTTCGCCGCCCCTCTGGCTAATTTCCTACCGTCTTTGAGCTTTCTGCCTCGCGCGATGATCGCTCACTGGTACAGGGGTTGCAACGCTTCGGGACCTGCAGGACGCCGAAGGAGGCAAGCCATGCTGATCGTGACCGAACGAGCAAAGGAGGAGCTGCGGGCCGTGTTAGCGGATAGTGTGGACGAGCCAGGAATGAGCCTGCGGCTGGTGGCGAGCGCCCCAGGCCAGTTCGGGCTCGTCCCGGACGCGGAGAAGGAAGGCGACCACGTGGTCGAGCACGAGGGGGTCAAAGTGCTGCTCATCGACGAGGAGCTCTCAGCCCACCTCGAAAGCGTAACGATCGACTGCCGCGAGATGCCCGAAGGCCCAAAACTGGTCATCGCGAAGAAAACGTAGAGGGCCGGGCACGCCACGGCGGGCGCCGCCGTGGCTCGACGCCTTCGAGCGGCCGCTCGCCGCTCCCGGGAGGGACAACCCATGAGCACTCCGATTTCCGCACGCGGTCGAATGTCGTCGAGCTTCGCCCAGCGGATCGTCCGAGCGGCGAAACTCGACGTTCATCTCTACGAGGAGGTGGAGGCTGACGCGGGCGCCACGCGCCAGGCCATGGCGGTAGTGGCGCTCTCGAGCGTCGCCGCGGGCCTCGGGGCCGGCCGATGGCAGCTCGGCGGCATCGTGATCGGGACCGGGTTGGCGCTCGTCGGCTGGGTAGTCTGGGCGTACCTGACCTACTGGATCGGCACCCGGTTCCTCCCCGAGCCCCAGACCCGGGCGAGCCACGGAGAGCTGCTGCGCACGATCGGGTTTGCCACCTCCCCGGGACTGATCCGCGTCCTCGGGGTGATCCCCGGCCTCAGGGAGCTCGCGTTCCTCGGGGCTGGAATCTGGGGCCTGATCGCGACAGTCATCGCGGTGCGGCAGGCGCTCGATTACCGGAGCACCTTGCGGGCCGTCGGGGTCTGCGCGGTCGGCTGGGTCGTCCAGATGATCCTCGTCGGTATCGCCCTCGTTCTGGTTCGAGCCCTCGCCGGGCCGGCATGAAAAGCGGCCTCACAACATGACCTGAACAGAAGGGAGGATCCTCCATGGCCTTCAACGACGAGAGAGGACAGATGGGACGCTGGGCCCGGGGCGCCGGCGATTGGGAGGATCTCGGCTCGCGCCTCCCACGGCTCCCTCAATTTTCACGGAAGCACATCCTCGCCGTGGTCATCGTCATCCTCGCCATCTGGCTGGGGTCAGGCTTCTACATCGTCGGCCCCGGCGAGCAGGGCGTGGTCAGGCAGTTCGGGAAGG
>JACQWB010000154.1 GCA_016209385.1 Candidatus Rokuibacteriota bacterium | reverse complement strand
CTCTCGGGCTCGCTCACGTAGATCTTGGCCAGCGCGCTGCTGTCGAGGTAGACCGGGCTAGACTCGATCCTCACGTTCCTCGGCCACGGTCTGCGAGAGCGGTGGGCCCTGCAACCGGATTCCGGCGCGGAAGCGACGATGACTGGAGAAGGGACGTGCCGACGCTCGCGGCGGCGGGACGAGCCGCGCGACCGGCCGTCCGCGGTCGGTGAGCAGCACCTCCCGGCCTCGGCGCACCTCCTCGATGAGCGCGGAGAGATTCTGGCGTGCCTCGCGGATGCCCGCCGATCGCATGCCAGCATTGTGCTACATGTAGCATATGGCGTCAAGATCGCCGCTCCCCGGAGGTGCGGGAGATCTGGCGGAGGCTCCGCCGCCAGCAGCGCACCAGCAGGTTGATGCCCTTCTCTTAGTGGGCGGCGCCGAGCGGAGAGTTGATCGCCACGCGGCGGTCAGCCGCCGCGCGTGTGCATCTCCAGGTGGGGGTCCCGGCGGAGCTCGACGATCTGGACCAGCGGCGTCCGGTGGGCAACCGCGAGGCGCTCCTCGGCACCCCGGTCCGTCCGCCGCTGCCACGTCGGAACGATCAGGGCCTTGATCTCTTCTCTTGAGGCCCCACTGCGGAGCGGACGCCGGAGGTCGGTCCCCTGCTTCGCGTACAGGCAGAGGTACCACATGCCGTCGGCGGTGAGGCGGCTCCGGTCGCACGACCGGCAGAACGGCGCTGTCGTCGAGGAAATAATGCCAAAGACGGTGCCATCCGGCAGCACGAAGCGGTCGGCGGGAGCCGAGCTCTCCTCGACCACGGGCTCGATCCGACCGTAGTAGCGCTCCAGCACCTCCAGGATCGCCGTCCGGGACACCACCTTCTCCATGGACCAGAGCGTCGCGCCCCCGACGTCCATGTACTCGATGAACCGCACCTCGGCGCCGACCCGTTTGCCGTACTCGATCAGGTCCACCAGTTCGTCGTCGTTGATCCCGCGCATCACGACGCTATCGAGCTTCAAGCCCTTGAGCCCCGCCCGGACGGTTGCGTCGATCCCCGCGAGGACCTTGGCGTGACTGTCGCGTCGCGTGAGAGCCTTGAAGCGCTCGGGGCGCAGCGTGTCGAGGCTCACCGTCACCCGATGCACCCGCGCGTCGAAGAGGTCGCGCGCGTACTCGGCCAGCAGCACGCCGTTGGTGGTCATGGCGAGGTCGTGGATCCCGGTCTTGGCGGCCAGCAGACGTACCAGCGTCGGCAGGCCCCGCCGGAGCAGCGGCTCGCCCCCGGTGAGCCGGACCTTGTCGACGCCGAGCTCGACGAAGATGTCCACCAGCGCGCTGACTTCCTCGAAATGGAGGATGTCCGCGCGGGGGAGCCACACGTACTCCTCCTCGGGCATGCAGTACTGGCAGCGCAGGTTGCACCGGTCGGTGACGGAGATGCGCAGGTTGCGGAGCGGTCGGCCGAGCGTGTCGGAAATCGGCATACGGTGTCAGCGAGCCGAAAGAGGTCTCACGGGTCGAGGCCGGACTCAGACCTCAACGAAGACCGACGTCCCCTCGACCTTCACGGGAAAGCAGGCGACCTTCACGGCCGGGTTGTTGACGTTGGCGCCGGTCGTCACGTCGTAGCGCCAGCCGTGCCAGGGACAGGTGATCACCTTGCCCTCAAGCTCACCCTCTCCCAGCGGCCCTCCCCGGTGGAGGCAGGTGTTGTCGAGCACGTAGAAGGTGCCGTCCACGTTGAAGAGGGCGACGGTCTTCCCCTGCACCTCGACGACCCTGCACTCCCCCGGAGCGACCTCGTCCTTCTCACACACTTTGGCGAGCGTGCCCATCCGATGGCCTCCTCGACTGGTCACCCGAGCGACCAGAGGATCTCTTCGAGCGGTCTCCGCACGCAGGTGTAGATCGGCGTGTCGCGGACCGTGTACTTGCTCCCCTCGGTCTCCCGCAGCCGCATGACCAGCGTGACGAAATCCTTCGGCTCGTCTCCCTCGAAGGCGACCACGAAGTCCTGGTCGTCCAGGCCGAACGAGTACCCCGTGTTGATCCGGATCCCCGGGAACTGGTGGCCGACACGGATGTGCTCGGCCATCAGCTTCTGCCGGGTCTCCATCGGGAGCAGGTACCACTCCCGGCTCTTGACGAACGGGTACACGAAGAGGTACTTCCCCTGTCCCGGCTCGACCATCACCGTCACCTCCTCGACATGCCCCTTCGTGTAGGAGGATTCCCGGGTCACGGCCAGGTAGCTCCCCGTATTCTCCAGCCACGGGGCCATCGCGGTCTTCCTGAGCCCCTCCGTGAGCGCCTGGATCGAATCCAGCTCCGGCGCGATGAGCCAGAGGAGGAAATCGGCGTCCCGTCTCAGGCCGAGGGTCGAGTAGGTGCGGATGACCATCCGCTGCCCGAAGTCGTCCACCCGGGCCAGGAACTCCGAGATGGCCCGGCCTTTGTCTTCCTTGGCGAGCCCGTACCAGGCCGGCGTGACCCGGAACACGGTATAGAGCATGAAGCGTCCCGGCGGCGTCTGTTCCACGTCGCTCCCTCCTTACACCGCAGCCGCAGCGGGGACGCACCCAGGCCTTCGGCCCGGGTACCCGGCCCTCTGGAACTCCCGGATCAGCCCGGCCTTCTTCACGCCGACATCGAGGTGGTCCCAGGGGAACGTCTCATCCAGGCCCCGGGCGCGCGTCGTGTAGAACTCCGGATCCCCGTCCCACTCCTTGAGCGCCCGGCGCCAGTTCCCGTCGAAGCGCACGGCCAGCTCCAGGAAGTCAGCCACGCGCCTGTCGCCCCGGGCCAGGAGGGCCTGGAGCGAGGCCTCGCGCGGGTTCTCGTGGAGGACCCTGACGTTGGCCAAGTGCCGAACCCCGTCCTTGATCACGGCCAGCTTCTCCTCCAGGCTCCGGAGGTCGTCGAAGGGACACCACTGGAACGGCGTCCAGGGCTTCGGTACGAAGGACGAGATCGAGAGCGTGAGGCGCCCGAAAGGCCGGCCATCGCGCGAAGGGACGCTGAGCCGCTCGAGGAGCCGGCGCGCCAGGTCGGGGATCGCTTCCACGTCCTCCCGGGTCTCGCCTGGAAGGCCGATCATGAAGTAGCACTTGAGATTCGGGATCCCGTGGGCCCGCACCAGATCGCAGGCCGCATAGAGCTGGGCGTCGCTGATGGCCTTGCGGATCACTCCCCTGAGCCGCTCCGTCCCCGCCTCGGGAGCAATCGTGAGCGTCCGGTGGCCGCCCCGCTGGATCGCGGCCACCAACTCCTCGGTCAGGCTGTCGGCACGGAGCGACGAGATCGAGATCTCGAGACCATGCTCCTCCAGGATCTTCATCAGCTCGCCGATCCAGGGATAGTCCGAGACGCAGGCGCCCACGAGCCCCACCCGCTTCGTCTCTGTGGCGAGCCGGGCGACGGTCTCGCGGAGCGCCTCAAGGCTCCGGTGGCGCACGGGCCGGTACACCTCCCCTTCCAGGCAGAAGCGACAGCCCCGACCGCACCCTTTGCCGACTTCGAGGAGGGCCATGTGCCCGTACTCGGCCTGCGGGCTCTTGAGGAGCGAGATCGTCTCAAAGCGATTCACATCCTTGAGACGGCGCTTGACGACCACGGCGGGGACGCCCTCCCGCGCCGGAACGACGGCGGCGACCGTCGCATCGGCGGCATAGCTCATGCGATAGGCGGCGGGCACGTACATCCCCTGAATCGTCGCCAGCCGGTCGAGCAGAACGTCCCGGCTCCGCGCCGCCGGCGTCACACCCTCGCAGACCTCCCGGTAGGCCGCGATCAGCTCGCGGACGAGCTCTTCGCCCTCGCCGACGACGACGAAGTCCATGAAGGGCGCGAGCGGCTCGGGGTTCGAAAAGGCGCAAACGCCCCCCATCAGGAGCAGCGGGTCGTGAGGACGGCGGACCTCGGGCCGGAGCGGGATCCCGGCCATCTGGAGGAGACGCAGCACGTTGATGTAGTCCCCCTCATAGGTCACCGAGAAGCCAACCATGTGGAAGTCCGCCAGAGGGCGCTGGGACTCGAGCGAGAACGGGACGCTGCCGGTCCGGCGAAACTCCTCAAGGTCCTCGGGGTCGGGGAAGAAAACCCGCTCGCAGACCACGTCGGGGAGCTGATTGAGATGCCAGTAGATGGTCTGGAACCCGAGGTTGGACCTCCCGACGGCGTAAGTGTTCGGGTAGACCAGGGCGAAGGCGATCTTGCCGCCCCAGTCTTTCCTGATCACCCCCTCCTCTCGACCGAGGAGGGTCTGGGCCTTCTTCTTGAGCCGCCAGGACATTCCTTTTCCTTATTTGATGGAAAGTTAGCGTGGGCCAGTCTAGCAGACGGTCACCCGCCCGGTCAAGCGCTCGGCAGGTTTCACAGGTTTCACAGGTTTCAGCGCCCGGAGAGGACGGCAACGGGGCTCGGCAGGATCCGCGCAAGCGCCCAGTAGGCGCCCAGAGCCAGGAGGAAGCTCGGGACCGAGGCGCCGAGCCCCGGGAGCCCGGCGAGCCCGAGCCAGGCAAGTTTCCCCGCGATCCAGAGGTACCCGATCACTCCGACCGCCCACGCGGCGAGCCCGGGCCAGTGCAGCCCGTTCCAGTACCAGTATGCGCCGCCGGAGTGGAAGAGCTCGCTGACGTCGTAGCGCCGGCGCACGGCGAAATAGTCGCCCGCCAGGACGCCGAAGAGCAGCACGAAGATCGAACCAATCAGGAGGAGGAACCCTTCGTACTGGGTGACGTCGAGGAACAGGGCGAGGGCAAATGTACGCCGATCCCCAGGTCGCCCCAGAGCACGACGTAGTGCCAGAACCCGAGGCGGCGCGCCTCAGGGGGTACCGGCTCGACACCCCACTGTCCTAACGGATCCATTTTTAGTCGGAGGGGGCCCGGGTACCCGCGCCGAAGGCGTGGGTGTCCCCCTCCGAAGCCGCCCCCCACCGATTGCGCGGGCAAGCCCGCGCTCGAATCCTCACTCCGGGAGCTCGATGGTCCGCGTCCCAACTAGCGCGAAGGGCGCGGCCTGTCTCCGCGCCCCTCGCGCCCGCTCGCCAGCCGCTGCATCGCTATCCCTTGATGACCCCGACGGGCCTGAGCCTGGCGACCTTCCGCGAGATGCCGAACTTCTCGACCACCTCCACCACGTTCTTCACGTCCTTGTAGGCGTCCGACATCTCTTCCTCGAGCGCATCGCGCCCCGTGGCGCGGGCGAGGATGCCCTTGGCCTCGAGCTCGCGCGCGATGTGGCGCCCTCGCGCGGCCTTCACCGCCGCGGTCCGGCTCATGACCCGGCCGGCGCCGTGACAGGTGCTGCCGAACGTCTCCCGCATCGAGGTCTCGGTCCCGAGGAGGACGTACGAGTAGCGCCCCATGTCGCCCGGGATGAGGACGGGCTGGCCGATCGCCCGGTAGGCCTCCAGCAGCTCGGGATGGCCCGGCGGGAAGGCGCGGGTGGCGCCCTTCCGATGGACCACGACCCGGCGGCGGCCACCCTCCACCTCGTGCTCCTCGAGCTTGGCGATGTTGTGGGCCAGGTCGTACACGAGCCCCATCCCGAGGTCGGCCGGGGAGATTCCGAGCACCCGCATGAAGACCTCGCGGGTCCAGTGGGCCAGGCACTGCCGGTTGGCGAAGGCGAAGTTCGCCGCCGCGCGCATCGCGGCCAGGTAATCCTTCCCCTCGGGCGAGTCGAGCGGCGCGCAGGCGAGCTGGCGGTCGGGGAGCTGGATCCCGTACCCTCGCACCGCGCCCTCCAGCCGGCGCAGGTAGTCGGTGCACACCTGGTGCCCGAACCCCCGCGACCCAGTGTGAATCATGACGGTAACCTGATCCGGGAAGAGCCCGAGGACCCGGGCCGATGCCTCGTCGAAGATCTCCTCCACAACCTGAACCTCGAGGAAGTGGTTCCCCGAGCCCAGCGTCCCGAGCTGGCCGCGGCCCCGCTCGTAGGCCCGCTGGGTGACCGTGTCCGGGTCCGCGTCGGGCAGGACGCCTCCTGACTCGATCCGCTGGAGATCGTCCTCGCTCCCGAACCCCTGCGCCACGGCCCAGCACGCGCCGTTGACCACCACGCGCCGCTCCTCGCTGCCCGACAGCTTCACCTGCCCGCGGGATCCGACGCCGGTGGGAATCGTCGCGTAGAGACCGTCGACGAGGGCGCGGAGGCGCGGCGCGACCTGGGCGATCGGCAGATTCGTCCGGAGGAGCCGTACCCCGCAGTTGATGTCGTAGCCCACACCCCCGGGACTAACGACCCCGTCGCTCGCGTCGGTCGCCACGACGCCGCCGACGGGCAGGCCATAGCCCTGGTGGATGTCCGGCATCGCGAGGGAGGCTTTGACGATCCCCGGGAGCATCGCCGCGTTGGCAACCTGCTCGAGCGAGGCGTCCCGGCGGATCTGGGCCATGAGGGGCTCGTCGGCCAGGATGAGCCCGGGGACGCGCATCCCCGGCTTGGCGTCTGGCGGGATCCGCCAGAGGTAGGGACCGATCTGCTCAACTTTCACGGAGCGCCCTCCACGACTTCGAAGGGGTCCGGGTCGCGCTCAAATGCCGATGATCTGGACGTCGATGGTGCGGTGGCGCGGACCGTCCAGCTCGGCGAAGATGATGGACTGGAACCGGCCGAGCGAGAGCTCGCCGCCGCTGATCCCGATGGCGACGCTCCGGCCCAGCAGCGCGGCACGCAGATGCGAGTGCGCGTTGCCGCGCTCGCAGTCCGAGTAGCGAGGGTCATCGTGCCGATAGCCGCTCCGCTCCTTCACGAGCCGCTCGAGCAGGGTCTTCAGGTCCTCGACGAGGGCGTGCTGGAACTCGTTCACAAACAGCGCCACCGTGGTGTGCAGCGAGTTGACGAGGAGGACCCCCTCCTTTACATCCGCGCTCAGAACGATGTCCCGGATCTGTTTGGTGATGTCGAGGATCTCAGTGCGCTTTTCACTCAGCAACGTGAACGTCTTACGCACAACTTTCAGCGTCTGCACGCCGATTCCCTCCCTCCAACCTCATGTCGCGGCATCCTTCGACTCGGATGCTCGTACCGCTGGTGCCGAGGGGGGGACTCGAACCCCCACGGCCCGGTCGGGCCAGCGGATTTTAAGTCCGCGGCGTCTTCCAATTCCGCCACCCCGGCGTGACTCCACGGCCCCTACCCGGCTCACTCCGAAGCCAGACACAAGTTGGAGGCGGCGAGCGGATTCGAACCGCTGGATAGAGGTTTTGCAGACCTCCGCCTTGGCCACTTGGCTACGCCGCCACGGGAAGCTTCAGCGTAGAATTCGGGCATGGTCATACACTGGAGCGGGAAACGGGATTTGAACCCGCGACCCCTACCTTGGCAAGGTAGTGCTCTACCCCTGAGCTATTCCCGCGAAATCCGGGTCGGATTCTAGCAGAGGCGCCAGCCACTGTCAACGGAAGGGGCGTCCTAAGGCACTTCCCCCCGGAGGTACCGGACCGCCGCCTCCGGCGGGGTCGGATTGATGAAGAAGCCGCTCCCCCACTCGAACCCCGCCACCTTGGTGAGCTTGGGGATGACTTCCAGGTGCCAGTGAAAGTGGTCCGGGGCGGGGTCCTTCAGCGGCGCCGTGTGGAGCATGAAGTTGAAGGGCGGGTCGAGGAGCACCTGATTCATGCGCCGCAAGAGCTCCCCGACCATCACCGCCAGCGCGTCCACCTCGTCGCGGGTGATCTCCTCGTAGGCCGACCCGTGATGGTCGGGGAGGATCCAGGTCTCGAAGGGGAAGCGCGGCGCGAACGGGGCCATGGCGATGAAACCGGCCTCGTCCAGGATCACGCGCCCACTCCCCTGCCGCTCCAGCCGGATGATGTCGCACCAGACGCAGCGCTCTTTGAGCCTGAAGTACCTGGCGGACCCCTCCAGCTCCTCCTCGACCATGATGGGGACGATGGGCGTGGCGATGAGCTGGGAGTGGGAGTGCTCGAGCGAGGCGCCGGCCGCCTCGCCGTGGTTCTTGAAGATGAGGACATACTCGAAGCGCGGGTCCTTCTTCAAATCCACCACCCGCTCCCGGTACGCCCAGAACACGTCGCCCGCCGCCGAGGGCGGGAGGCTGGCGAGCGTCGCCTGATGGTCCGGCGTCTCGATGATCACCTCGTGGGCGCCGATCCCGCTCATCCGGTCGTAGAGCCCCTCACCCGAGGGCTCCAGCTCGCCTTCGATCCTGAGCGCCGGGAACTTGTTGGAGACGACGCGCAACGACCACCCGGGGCTGTTTGGAGCCGTGTGGGGGGAGCGGAACGCGAGGATCTCGGGCGGGGTCTTGGCCTCGTTTCCCGCACAGAAGACGCAGTTCCCCCCCGTAAGCCTGACGGGATTGGGGCCAAAGTCGGAGGGCCGCCGTGCCCGCTCCGTCGAGATGATGACCCAGCGCCCGACGACCGGGTCCTTCCTCAGCTCCGGCACGTCCGAGAGCTCCTCGTGAGCGACTCCGTCAGCCCCGGCTCCTCCTCCGGCCGAACCTCGCGCTCCAGGAGGGCCGCGAGCGCCGCCTGGGGCGACTTGCCTTCGAAGAGGACGGCGCCCACCTCGTGGCAGATCGGGAGCGACACGGCGGCGCGCCGAGCGAGCCGGAGCGCCGCCTCCGTCGCGTTCACACCTTCCGCAACCATCCGGCTCGCTCCCTGCGCCTCGGCCAGGCTCTTCCCTCCGGCGAGCGCCAGGCCGAGGGCCCGGTTCCGGCTCAGCGAGCCCGTGCAGGTCAGGACCAGGTCGCCCAGCCCGGCCAGCCCCGCGAACGTGAGCGGCGAGGCCCCCAGCGCCACGCCCAGGCGCGTGATCTCGGCGAGGCCACGCGTGATCAGGCCGGCACGGGCGTTCTCGCCGAGCCCGAGGCCGTCACAGATGCCAGTCGCGATGGCGATGATGTTTTTCAGTGCGCCGCCAAGTTCTACACCCAGAACGTCCCGGTTCGTGTAGAGGCGGAACTCCCGGGAGGCCAGGCGCCGCTGGACGCGGACCGCGAGGTCCGGGTCGGCCGAGGCGACCACGGCGGCGGTGGGCCGGCCCAGGGCGACCTCGCGCGCAAACGTCGGGCCCGACAGGACCGCGACCGGTGAGGCCGGAACGAGCTGGGCCAAAATCTCCGACATCCGGCGGGCGGTGGCAGGCTCCAGCCCCTTCGTCGCCGAGAGGAGCGGCACGTGGGAGCGAAGCGACGGCCGCGCGGCCTCCACCACGGCAGCAAAGGCATGTGAGGGTGCCACCAGGAGGATCAGGTCCGCTCCGTCGAGGGCGTCGGAGAGCGCCGGGGTGGGATGCACCTCGGGCGGCAGCACGATCCCCGGCAGGTACCACGGGTTCTCGCGATCGCTCCGCATCAGCTCGACCAGCTCGGGCTCCCTGACCCAGAGGCGAGGTGAAACCCCGAGCCGAGCGAGATGGATGGCAAGAGCGGTACCCCAGCCCCCGCCGCCGACCACCGCGACCCCGCCGGAGGCGGTCATGAGGCCGGCGCCCGTTCCCCCAGCTTCGGCTCGGTCCCGGTGTGAAGGCGGGCCAGGTTATCCCTGTGACGGAACATCACGATCAGGACCGCGGCGAGCGAAGCCAGGAGCGATTCGACCGGGTAGCCGAGGAGGAAGGCACCCGGCGGGAGGCAGAACGCAGCGGTCAGCGAGGCCAGCGAGACATAGCGAAAGGTGAGGACGACGATCGCCCAGACCAGGGCGGCTGGCAGCGTGGCCAGGGGCATCAGCCTGAGAAAGGCGCCGAGGGTGGTCGCCACACCCTTCCCGCCCCGGAAGCCGAGAAAGACCGACCAGCAGTTGCCGACGATGGCGACGAATGCCCCCGCAGGCTCCCACCACGGCTCGGGACCGATCCCGCCGGCGAGCCATACCGCCGCCCATCCCTTGGCGACATCCCCCGCGAAGGTGAGCGCCGCCGGCCCCTTGCCGAGCGTCCTGAGCACGTTGGTCGCCCCGATGTTGCCGCTGCCGTGCCGCCGGATGTCCACGCCTCCGAACGCGCGCGCCACCAGGTAACCGACAGGCACCGCGCCCAGGAGGTAGACGGCAGCCAACCAGGCGAGGCTCAGGGCCATCGCTCCTCGTCCCGAACCAGCGCGTCGTAGTCGGCCTTGGCGAAAAAGCGGATGAAGTAATCGATGCCCGACACCACGGTGAGCACGAGCGCCACCCAGAGCGCCGCGTCGGCAAGCCAGTAGAACGGCACGTACTCGGGAGGCACGCCCTTCTCGAGTATCAGCAGCGTGATAGCGACGTACTGGGTGAACGTCTTGTACTTGGCCAGCTCCGAGGCCGGAACCACGGTCCCGACCGAGGCGGCGATCCCGCGCAGGCCCGTCACGGCGAACTCCCTCCCGATGATCACCACCACCATCCACGCCGGCACCTTGTTGATCTGGACCAGCGAGATCAGCGCCGCGGCCACCAGCAGCTTGTCGGCTACGGGATCGAGCAGCTTGCCCAGCGTCGTGACCTGATGCCGGCGACGGGCGATGAGGCCATCCAGCCAGTCCGTCAGCGAGGCCGCGACGAAGATGACCGCGGCGATCAGGACATGCACCCGGGAGGAGGAGATGAGGAAGACCACCACGAGGGGGACGAGGACAATGCGGACCAGGGTGAGGCCAATGGGAAGATTAACCATCGGAAGGTTCACGCCCTTATATCCACTCTCGGAGCAGACGGTGAGAGTTCCTCCGAGCGTTCGGGAGACAACCGCGCCACATTATGCCCCCCCCTCCCCGCCATGTCAAGGAAGCGTAGGTGTTAGGGTCATCCCTGACAGTCAGGGTGCCCGATGCGGTGGGCACCGCGCCAGCACGAAGCCGGCACCTCGCGAGTTCGCGCCCTCGCCAGCGCGCGCGCGTGTCGGACACGTATTGACAGGGCTGCAACTCTTCACTTACCATGCTGCTCGTCCTGGTGGTCATGATGACCTTCCTCGGTGGCGCCAGCATCACCGTTTATCGCGTCCCTGGGCGCAGCCATCTGCGGAAAGAACCCCGAGCGTCCTCACCGACAGCCGGGCGTCGCTCGTAGCGAGCGGAGAAGGAGGACCGTCCATGGCGGTAAAGGTGCTGGAACTCCACCACCATGCTGTCCGCGTCGGCCCGAATGAGCCCGAGCCCGACAAAGCCCTCACGTTCTACCGTGACGTGCTGGGACTCCTCCCTGATGGGGGCCGGCCCTACATTCCGGGCGTGCCCGGCTACTGGATGGAGGTGGGCGACAAGGCTCAGATCCACCTGATGGGCGCGACCGGCACCTCCAAGGTCGCCAAAGGCGAAGGCAAGGATCCGACCAAGCCCCACGTGGCGCTGGCGGTGCCAGACATCCAGGAAGCCAAGAAGGAGCTGGACCGCCTGGGCGTGGCCTACTGGACCATCGTGGGGTTGGTTGGTCCAGAGAGCGAGCAGGTGTTTCTGGACGACCCGTTCGGCAACATGATCGAGCTCCATCAGGCCGGGACCTGCCGGTGCAACAAGAGCGCGGGAGCAGGTATCGGGAGTATGAGGTGAGCGTGTTCGGCCTGTCGGACGCGCAGCGGCGGATCGTCGAGCGTGCGGAGCGGCTCACCCGGAAAAAGATCGCCCCGCGCGCCTCCGCGTACGACCGCGATGGGATCAACCCGGTGGAGAACTGGCGCGACCTCTGGCGCGAGGGGTTTCTGGCCGAGACGGTCCCGACGGCGCACGGCGGCCTCGAGCTCGACATGCCTACCTATGCCGCCGTGATCCGGACCGTGGCCAAGGGATGCGCGAACACCGCGATGACGCTCCACATGCACTCCACGGTCATGCGCTTCATCGATGCCCTCGGCACCGGCGCTCAGAAGCGCGGCTACTTCCCTGAGGTGGTCGAGCACGGCAAGCTCTTCGGCAGCTGGGGAAGCGAGCCGGCCGTAAGCCTCTCCAGGACCTTTCTGATGGAGACCACGATCAGGCCCGACGGGGACAGCTACGTGATCGACGGGGTCAAGCACTTCTGCACCATGGCCCTGGGCGCCTCCTACTACATGGTCTGGTGCGCCCTGGATGGCGAACCGGACATGTCCAAGTCGCTTCTTCTGGCCCTGGTCCCCGCCGAGACTCCCGGGATTTCCACCGACGGGAAGTGGAACACGCTGGGGATGCGCGCCACCTACAGCCCGTCCGTGACCCTGAACGGGGTGCGTGTCTCGCGCGACGCCATCCTGGGTGATGCCGGCTCGGCGATCCGCGTTGGCGTCGTGGAGAGCTTCGGCCTCGGTTACGCGGCCATCTACCTCGGGATCGCCGAGGCCGCACTCGAGTTCGCGCTGGACTACGTCAGGAAGCGCATCGTCCGACCGGAGAACATCGCCGTCGCGCAGGATCCGATCGTCCAGCGGCACGTCGGCGAGCTGCGGGCGCACCTGGACGCGGCGCTCCTCGTCCTCGCCGACTCGGCGGCCCGCTGGGAGAACGCCGACATGGTGGAGCGAGCGCTCCTGGCGAACAGGGCGAAATACCTCGCCACCGAGGTCGGGCTCCAGGTCACCTCGAAGGTGCTCCAGGTCGTGGGCGGCCGTGGCGCCTACAAGGACTACCCCGTGGAGCGCGCCTTCAGGGACCTGAGGACCTGCAGCCTGATGCCGCCCACCGTGGACCGGATGCTGGAGGCGATCGGCAAGAGCGCGCTCGGCCTCGAGACCGGGATGTTCCGGTTCGGCGCAGGCCCCCAAGGCGCCTGACGTCTGAGGCCGCACGCCCGAAGCGCCACCGGCGGCAGGGTGACGCTCTAGCCTGGCGGCGGTCGCGACTCCTGTCTGCGATTGCCGATCATCCGGAGCAAGGGCGGCGGCTGGAGACCCGCCCCGCTCTTACCCCTCACCGAAGTGCGCATGAGTCAAGGGTCACGAACCGGCTGGTGTGATCCCGGTTGCGTTGGTGCGAGGCTTGCGCTAGCCTGCAGTCGCCAGCCTGGCCGAAAGGGAGGAGTCAACAGGTGAAAGCCGTCAAGGGCGCAGGTCTGATCGACGGACTCGGTGGGGAAGTCCGGAGGCAACGCATCAGGAACCACGGAGGATAGGCCATGGTTAACGAACCCTGGAAGACTGACCAGTGGTTTACGAGTCCTTGGAACTTTCTGCCGGAGGTCCGACGCGGCCTGACATTCCCCACGAAGTTGCAGGTCCACGACGTGACGTTGCGCGACGGGGAGCAGCAAGCGGGTGTTGAGTTCACCGCGGATGACAAGATTCGTATCGCGGAGGCACTCGCTGAGGCAGGGGTTCACCGCATTGAGGCAGGGTTGCCCGCGGTCTCGCCCGAAGATGAGCGGGCGGTGCGAGAGATCGCGCGGCGCCGTCTGGGTGAAGTCTGGGCGTTCAGCCGATGCATGGTCGATGACGTGAAGCGGGCCGCTGACTGCGGGGTGGCCGGCGTTGTCATGGAGATCCCCTCGAGCCATCACCTGATCGAGCAGGCCTACCGCTGGCCGATCGAAAAGGCCGTCTCGCTCTCCATTGAGGCCACCCGCTTTGCCCATGAGCAGGGGCTCAAGGTGTCGTTCTTCCCCATCGATGCCACGCGTGCCGGCATAACCGAATACCTCGACCTCGTTGGGCGTGTGGCAAAGGAAGGGCACGTCGATGCGGTGGGCTTGGTGGACACCTTCGGCGTCCTCAGCCCGCACGCGGTTTCCTTCTTCGTGCGAAAGACCCGAGAGCGGCTGGGCGTCCCGCTTGAGACACACTTCCACATGGACTTTGGGCTCGGCGTGGCCAATACGGTGAGCGCCGTCGCAAGCGGTGTGGAGGTGATCCAGACCACGGTTACCGGGATCGGGGAGCGCGCCGGCAACACCCCGATGGAGGAGACGCTGCTCACGCTCCTCACGATGTACGGTGTCGACACGGGTATCCACACCGAGCGCTTCACGGCCATCTCGCGGCTCGTGATGAAGCTTGCCGGCGTGCAGCAGCCCTCAAACCGTCCAGTTGTCGGCGAGCGGCTCTTCCATGTCGAGAGCGGGATCATCGCTGGTTGGGTCCGCAACGTCGGGAAGGAAATCACCGAGGCCTTCCCGTATCGGCCGGAACTTGTCGGGCAGGATGAGCCGCGAATCGTTTTCGGTAAGGGTTCAGGGCTCGACTCCATCGCCTATGCGTTGGACCGCTACGGCCTCTCGGCGACAAACGAGGAGATGCTCGCCATTCTCACCGAGGTGAAGTCGCGCTCCCTCGAGCGGAAGGGGCTCCTCGACGAGGACGAGTTTCGTGCGCTCGTCGAGCGGGTGCTATCCAAGACGACCAGCCCAGGGAGTCGGTGATATCGGCAAGCCCTCTGCGGGATCCCGCGCGCATCTATCTCTTCGACCCAGCGGGCAGGCGTATGCACGGGAAGGCACCATGAAAATCGGTGTGGTCTTTCCGCAGACCGACATCGGCAACGACCCCACCGCCATCCGCGACTATGCGCAGGCGGTCGAGGCGATGGGCTACACACACATCCTGGCCTACGATCACGTGCTCGGCGCCAACCCCGACCGCCCCGGCGGGTGGAAGGGGACGTACGACTACCGCGCTGCGTTCCATGAACCGTTCGTGCTCTTCGGGTTCCTCGCCGCCGTCACCCATCGGGTGGCGCTGGCGACCGGCATCATCATCCTGCCGCAGCGCCAGACCGCACTCGTCGCAAAGCAAGCAGCCGTCGTCGATGTCCTCTCGGGCGGGCGACTTCGTCTGGGGGTCGCCGTCGGCTGGAACGCGGTCGAGTACGAGGCGCTCGGCGAGGACTTTCACACCAGAGGCAAAAGGATCGACGAGCAGATCGAGGTCTTACGAACCCTCTGGACGAAAGAGCTTGTCACGCTCGAGAAGCGCTGGCACCGGATCTCGGACGCCGGACTCAATCCGCTGCCGGTCCAGCGACCGATTCCGATCTGGATGGGAGGCCTGAGCGACGCGGCACTGCGCCGCGCGGCGAGAGTGGCGGAGGGTTGGATCTGGTCAGGGGCGGTGCGGCCCGGCGCCGAAGCCCAGGGACTGATCGACAAGGCTCACGCGTTAGTCGCGGCGGCAGGCCGCGATCCCTCCGCGTTCGGGATCGAGGGCCGACTGGTGCTCTCCCAGCTCGCGCCTGAGCGGTGGGCCGCCGAAGTCTCCGCCTGGCGCGCGATGCGGGGCCTCACCCATCTCTGCGTGGACACCATGCGCCTTGGCTTGACGAAGCCCGACCAGCACGTCGAGGCGCTCCGGCGCTTCAAGGATGCTACGCTGTGAGCGGAACGCGCCGGATCGGCTGGTGCGCGGAAGCTGTCCTGGAATTCCTCCGTTCGAGCGCGCACCCACGCCTTCGGCCGACTCAGGCCTTCGGCCTGGGTGCCCGCCCGGCCCGCGCAATCTCTCGGGGGCCGCTCGATCCTGGCGACGTCATCGTCACCGGTACGCCGGGCGGCGTCGGCTCGCGGCGGAACCCGCCGGTGTGGATGGCCAAAGGCGACGAGGTGGAGGTGGACATCTCGGGCATCGGTGTCCTCCGCAACCCGATCATGGAGGAGTGACCATGACGACATCACCCGTCTCGTTCAGCCACTTCGGGATCCACGTGACCGACCTCGCCCGCATGGAGGACTTCTACACGCGGGTGCTCGATCTCCTCGTCACCGACCGCGGAGCGCTCCGAGACGGGCCCACGCTGGTCTTCCTCTCGCGCGACCCCGACCAGCACCACCAGATGGTCCTGGTCACGGGTCGGCCGCCCGGCGCCGGCTACAACGTCGTGAACCAGATCTCGTTCAAGCTGCCGATGCTCGCCGATTTGAAGGCGATGTATACGCGCGTACGGGAGGAACGAGTGAAGGAGTTCAGGATCGTCACCCACGGCAACGCCTGGTCGGTCTACTTCGCGGACCCGGAGGGTAACCGCGTCGAGCTCTTCGTCGACACCCCGTGGCACACGCCCCAACCCTTCGCCGAGCCGTTCGACATCGAGGCGCCGGTCGAGGCGATCCTCGAGGAGACGGAGGCCCTCTGCCGGAGCCGTCCGGGGTTCGCGTCGCGCGCCGAGTGGCGGAAGGCGCAAGTGCAGAGGATGAGCGCATGACACCGGTGCGAGTAGCCGCGGTGGGCGTCGGGGGCTGGGGCCGCGTGCTCGCCGACACAGCGGCGCGGGGGACCGGCCTCACCATCGTGGCCTGCACCGGCCGCTTCGCCGAGAATCGCGAGGCCCTTGCCAAGACCTACGGCTGCCGGGACCTTCCGAGCTACGAGGCGGTCCTGGCGGACCCCGAGGTGGAGGGTGTGCTCATCACGACGCCCCACTCCTTCCACGCCGAGCAGGTCGTGGCGGCCGCCGAGGGCGGCAAGCACGTGTTCGTGGAGAAGCCGTTCACCCTCACGGTCGCCGACGCGCGACGCGCGATGGAGGCCTGCCGCCGGGCCGGGGTCGTCCTGGCCGTCGGCCACCAGCGGCGCAAGCAGGCGGCGAACCGGGCCCTCAAGCGACTCCTCGACGAGGGTGCCCTGGGTCGCGTCGCTCAGATCGAGGGTAACATCTCGGCGGACATCGGCTTCAGGCTCAAGCCGGGCGTCTGGCGCACCGTCCGCGCGGAGACGCCTGGGGGGGCCATGACCAACCTGGGCATTCACCACGTGGACACGTTCCAGTACCTCCTGGGGCCCATCGTCCGCGTGATGGCCTTCTCACGCCGCGTGGCTCTCACAGGGGTGGAGACCGACGACGCGACCTCCATTCTCTTCGAGTTCGCAGCGGGCGGTCTGGGCTACCTCGGCACCTCGTGGGTACACGCGAACCGGACATCTGTCATCACGCTGTACGGCACTGAGGCACAGGCCTGGAGCGAGGCGGACGGCGCGCGCCTCTTTCTCGCCCGCCGCGGCCAGCCGGAGCGGACCGCCGTGCCGTTCACGCCGGTGGACCCAGTCGTCGAAGAGCTGGCGGAGTTCGCGCGTTGCGTGAGGGAGGGGACGAGGCCGGAGGTCGGCGGCGAGGAGGCAACGGCCAACGTCGCCGTGCTGGAGGCGATCGTCGAGTCGGCGGAGACCGGACACGCGGTTCTCGTAGGGGGTAAGCGACTTGCTCAGAGCGCACCAGCCTGAATCCGTCGAGGAGGAGAAACATGAGCGAGCATCGGAACGCCACGCCCCGACCGTCGCAAACCAAGACCGAGGGTGCGATCAAGGCCGGCAATGGACGCTACATCTTTGATCTAGCCCGGCTGAATACGATCGACGCCGGCCCCGGCTACTCGACGGCGCATGGACCGGTCATCGAGGGCGAACGCATCCAGATCGGTCTGATGCGGATGCCGAGAGGAACGGGCGGCCGACCGCACAGCCATCCCAACGAGCAGTGGATCTACGTCCTGCAGGGCACGCTTGAGACCGAAGTCGAGGGCGTCAAGTCGCGCGTGCCGTCCGGCTCTCTGGTCTACATACCGGCCAATGCCGTGCACTCGGCATTGGCGACGCCGGAGCAGGACGTCGTCTTCCTGACCGCCAAGGACATGTCCCACGGGATCGTCGGCACCCCCGTGGACACCTCGATCTCCGCGCCGCTGTACGCGCCCGGGTTCGAGCCGAAGCCGTAGTCGGGGACCGGCTCGACGATCCGGGAGAAGGAGAGAGGCCGTGCCGGTGTTGCTCTCTCGCTCAGCGTGCCGATGGTCCACTGGGCCGATGCCGACCTCGGCCAGCGGCTCGCCCGCACGGTGAACGACGCCATGGTGGAAGCCCACCGCGCATACCCCGACCGATTCGTGGGGCTCGCCACGCTCCCCATGCAGGAGCCGAAGCTCGCCCTGCAGGAGCTCGAGCGCGTGGCAGGCTTGCCGGGCATCAGGGGGGTCTACCTGCCCACCAAATTGACTGATTTGGGAAGGGGGACGCAGACTCCCCCAAGTGCCTGGCCCGATGGGGCCGGCTCCTACCACCATAAAGGGGGAGGACCAGTGAGCGATTTCAAGAGCGAGGTCCGCGACGGGATGCGTATCGACTGGGACGTTCCGATCGCCATAGACGACGGCCTCGTCCTTCGCGCCGACGTCTATCGGCCGATCCGGACGGGCAAGTACCCCGTCATCATGTCCTACGGCCCCTACGGCAAATGGCTCCACTTCGAGGACCTCTACACCGACCAGTGGCGGCGCATGGTCACGGAG
>JACQWB010000153.1 GCA_016209385.1 Candidatus Rokuibacteriota bacterium | reverse complement strand
GAGGTAGGCCATGGAGTTCCTGTTCATCTATCCGCCGAATGCCCGCCAGACCCATATCCTGCCGATGGGGTTGGCCTACATCGGGGCGATTCTCATGAAGGCCGGGCACAAGGTGAAGGCCCTGGACATCGACGCCTACCGGTTCTCCCGCCAGGAGGTCGTCGACTACCTGCGGCGGGCTAGCTTCGATGCGGTCTGCATCAGTGGACTGATCTCGGTCTTCAAGGCCGCCCGCTGGGTTGCCCGGGAGGTGAGGCAGATCCGCCCAGAGGTCCCCATCCTCGCCGGGGGCCCGCTGATCTCGTCCCATCCGAAGTTCTTTCTCGAGCACAGCGACGCGGACATCGCCGTGGATGGCGAGGGGGAGGACGCGATCCTGGAGATCGTGGACGCCCTCGAGGGGCATCGGCCCCTGGAGAACATCCCCGGGATCGTGTACAAGAAGGACGGTCAGGTCCTGGCGACGGCGCCCAGGGGCCGTCGGGTGGACCTGGACAGCATCCCCTTCCCGGCGAACGATCTTTTCCCGGTTGAGCTCTACCTGCGGCGCTCCTCTTTCGTGAACCCTCAGCGGCAGCGCCATATGGCGGTCCTCGGCACGAGGGGGTGCCCCTATCCGTGCACGTACTGTGACCGGGCGTTCGGGAAGAAGGCGGTATACCGCTCCCCGGAGAGCATCGTGGCGGAGATGCAGTGGCTGAAGGAGAAGTACCGGATCAACGTGCTGACCTTCGTGGACGACTTCTTCTTCTCCACCAAGAAGCGGGTGATGGAGCTCTGCGAGCTGATGATCAAGGCGAACCTCAACATCCGGTGGAACGTCAGCGGCCGGGTCGACCAGCTGGACCGAGAGATCATCCGGGCCATCAAGGCGGCCGGCTGCGAGAAGCTCGGGATGGGGATCGAGTCCGGGAGCGAGAAGATCCTCAAGATCATCAAGAAGCATATCTCCCTGGATGATGCCATCGAGAAGTTTAAGATGATGCGGGAAGAGGGAATCTCTCCGAGCGCGTCCTTCATCTACGGGCTTCCCGGGGAGGATGAACAGACGACCAGGGAGCACATCGAGTTCCGGAAGAAGCTCAACCGGATGACCGGGAGCCAGGCGCCGGCCGGGACCTTCTGGATCACCCCGCTGCCGGGGACCGAGCTCTACAAGTGGGCCATGGATAACGGCCGGATCGCCGATGAGCTGGCCTACATCGAAAAGCTCTCTGACACCAACACCATCAGCAAGTTCCTGATCAACCTGACCGACATGCCGACCGAGAGGCTGTGGGCGATGAAGGCGCAGCTGCTGAAGGAGATCGAGATGGATTACTACCGGGACCATCGCTGGAAGATGGTCCGCAACTACCTGGCGCCCCGGTTCTTCCGGTATAGCGGCATCGAGTTGTGGGTGCGCGCCTGCCGAAAGGCCCTGAAGATCTACCGGCGCAAGCGATTCCTGGCGTCTGCGAACTAGGCAGGACGGTGGGCCGAGGTCTTCAGCATCTCTTCGCGGGTCTGACGGGCGGACCTGCCACGAGCTTTGGGGTCGTGGTCCCGAGGGAGCGCGTCCTTGGAGCCCGCGCGAGCCCTGGCCACTCCGACAGCGGAGCACGGCTCGGTCCTGACGCCGGTCTGGCCCCGGCGCTGGACAAGGGGCGGCTCCTGCGCGAGGGGATGTTCCTGTCGGGCAGCCGCCTCGTCTGGGCCGGGTTCGGGCTGCTGCGGGGGGGCGTCGTGGCGGCGCTCCTGGGGCCCGCGTTCTACGGCGTGGTCAACCTAGTGAACCTGGTGGTGAACTACGCGAGCTTCTCCCACTTCGGGATCAAGACGGCGGCCCGGCGGGAGATCCTCTATTTCCAGGGGAAGGGCCTCCACGGCCGGGCGGCGGGCATCGCCCACGTGGCGTACCGGGCCCACCTCGTGATCTCCGTGCTGGTGGCCGTCGGCCTGATGGTATCCGTCCTGAGCGCCTCCGGGGAGGCCCTGATCCGCCTGGCGTTCCTGGTGGCTGCGTGCCTCATCGTCCTGCTGGCGGCCCGCACGTTTCTGGAGGAGCTCACCTACGTCCAGAAGGCCTTCGCGCTGGCCAGGAGGTTCCTGCTCCTCGACGCCTGGTTGCGGACCGGGCTCATAGTGGGCTCGGTGCTGGTGGCTGGCCTGCACGGGGTGCTCGCGGCCATGGTGGTCTCGGAGATCCTCCTGTTCTTCTACCTCCTCAGGCGGGTCGGGCTGCCGGAGCGCGGGGACGGGGGGCGGGGAGAGCTGCGCCGTCTGCTCGGGGTCGGGATCGCCCTGTTCCTGGGCGACCTCTCGCTGTTCGGGCTCAGGACCGCCGACAACCTCATGGTGGTGACGTTCCTCACCCACGCGGACTGGGGGTACTACGGCCTCGTGATCCTGGTGGTCACCATCCTGACGAACTTTCTGGGCGATTTCATCCGGGTGCTCTACCCCTACTACCAGGAGCAGTACGGCCGGCAAGAGGCGATAGAGTCCATGGCGGGCTACGTAGTGACGCCCACGCGGATCATGAGCGTGGTCTCCGCCCTGATCGTGGGGATCGGCTTCCTGACGGTTCATATCCCCGTGCAGGTGCTGCTGCCGGCCTACCTGCCGGCAGTGCCGGCCCTCAGAGTGCTGCTCGTGTCGGTCTTCTTCGTGTCGGTGACCTGGATGCACGAGAACATCCTGGTCAGCCAGGACCGGCGCGCCGCGCTGATCCTCACGCGGATGGCCCTGCTGGCCGCCAAGGTGGCCGGAGCGTATCTCCTGCTCAAGGCCGGGTACCGGCTGGAGGGCGTAGCCCTCGCCTCGGTCTGCTGCTGGGCCCTGTACGCGGTCCTGGTCTTCGCGCAGACCACCCGCTCCGTCCTGGCCGGCGGGCGGACCGCGATGAGGTACTGTCTTGGCCTCCTCTACCCGTTCCTGGGCATGATCCTCGGGGTGGTGGCCGGGATCGGGCTCTATGGGGTGGGGGCGCAGAGCCCGGGGCACGTGGCGGTGCAGCTCGGGGTCCTGGGAGGGGTGTTCCTCCCCACGGTCGTGGTGCTGGAGCGGCAGACGGGAGTGTTCAGGGTGCTGCGTCGGGTGGTCGCTACTGACAGGTGACCAAAGGGTTGCAGATCGGGCGGGAAGGGAGGGATGCGGTGAGGGGTCAGAGCAGCGGCATGGGGGACAGGAGGGCTGTGGCCGGGCGCCGGGTGTTCTCGCCGTACAAGACGACGCATTACAGCGAGCTCCAGTGGGTCAAAGACGGGGGCCTGATCGGGGCCATCCTGGAGATGTGCGGCGAAGGGGAGCGGGCGCTGGAGGTGGGCTGTGGGACCGGCGCGATGCTCCGGGGGCTGAGCCAGCGATACCGGGAGTGCGCGGGAGTCGAGCCGTCCTCCCAGCTCTTGGCGGAGGCTCTTGCCATGCCCGGTGTGAGCTACATCAACAAACCCTTCGAGGAGCTGGGCTGGCAGGAAGAGTTCGACTGCGTGCTCATGCGGAATGTCCTCCATCACCTGGACACCCCCGCGGATGCCCTTGCCAGGGTGAAGGGGGCCCTGAGGGTCGGGGGGCGGCTGGTCCTCTGCGAGGGTGTGCCGCCGTGCTCCGCGGCGGTCGAGCGCTATACCGCTGTGTTCCGCTGCATTGACGACCGGCACATCTTCACCGAGAGCGACTTGGTCAGTCTGCTGCACCTGGCCGGGCTGGGAGACCTGGTGCTCAGGCCGTATTTCATGGAGGGCGTGGACCTCCTCTCGTGGCTGCGGGGAGTGGCGCCGGACCAGGAGACCTACGAAAAGATGCTCGCCCTGCATCGGCAGGGCGATGAGGCCTGGCGTAGGGCTTATCAGGTGTCCGAAGGGCCGACGTGGTATCGCATGACCTGGCGGTGGGCCATCATCGTGGCGGTGAAGTAGGGGACGCAACGGGGTTGGGCATGGCACGACCGCGCAGTGCTTGCGGCGCCTCCGGGATCGGCCAGGTACCGGCCGTCAGGGTCGGCGCATGGGCCGCGAGATGGCCCCGCTGGGCCCGGGTCGCCCTGGTGGGAGGGCTCTGCCTGGGGGCCCTGGGCATGCCCGCGTCGGCGCCTTTCGCCCGATTCGCGGTGTACTGGGTGCTCCTTCTGGTGATGCCAGGACTTGTGCTCCTGGACCTGACGTTCGGACGGAGGAGCTTCGGGCTCCTCGAGAAGGTCCCACTGGCCTTCTGCCTCAGCCTCCTGACCCTTGCGGTCCCAGGGATCCTCGCCTACGGTCTCAGGCTGCAGCTGGAGACCGCCCTCCTGCTCTTCTTCGGGTTGAGCGGCCTCGCCCTAGTCCTCTTCATGATTCAGCCGAGCCCGGAGGGGGACAGGCCTGCGGGCGGCGAGGGGGATGCCCGGTTCGAGGGGATGGTGGCGGTGGCTCTCGCCGTCTTGTTGGGTCTCACTGCTGTCCTGGCGTACCGGTATGCGGGCTACGCCTTCACCGATCGCCTGGCCGACATCTGGTATCACATGTCGTTTGTCAGGAAGCTCTTCGAGAACGGCGTTGTCGACCCGGCCAACCCCTTCCTCAAGGGGGAGGGGGTGGAGTTCATCTATGGGTACAACCTGTGGCACCTGGTCCTGGCCGTCCTGGCCAGGGCGAACGCGGTGGACCCGGTGGAGGCTTCGGCGTATGCGGCCCCGTTCGTAGGCGTCACCTATCTGCTCGCCATCTACCCCCTCGGGCGTGTGCTGTTTGGTCCTCGGGTGGGCCTGTCCGCGACGTTCGCATATGTGCTGATCCACGTCGTGGTGATGGCAATGGATTCCATGCTCAATATGGTCAAGCCCTCCACCATTGCCATCTGGATCCTTTCACCCGTGACGCTCGCCTTCCTCGTCCTGTATCTCAAGGAGGGGACCGGCCGTGCGCTCTGGTGCGCCGCGCTGATCAATGCGGTTCCCGCGGTGCTCCATGTCACCGAGTCACTGGGCATTCTCTGGGCGCTGGGGCTGCTGATGGGTGGGGCCCTCCTGTGTTCGGAGAAGCGGCGGGACAAGACGCGCCTGATCAGGGCCTTCGGCCTGGTCGGGGTGGTCGTGCTGGTCGTGCTGGCCTTCAAAGCCCCTCTTATCTCCGGGCAGTCGGAGTCGCTGTCCGAGTACGCGCCCCAACGCCCCCTGCACCTGGGGCTGGGGCTCATGATGACGAACCCCTATTACTCCGACCTTCGGGATCCGGTCCAGATCGCCGCCTTGTTGCTCGCGCCGCTGCTGTTCATCTGGCTGAGGAGCCGGATCGAGGTTCAGCTGCTGGTCTTGGTTCCGCTTCTTCACTTCATGGTGGAGTTCAACCCGCTGCTGGCGACCGGAGTCGCGAGCCTGGCCGGGGAGGTGTTCCTCCGGAAGGTGGTCAGCTGGCTCCGGATCCTGAACGTGATCAGCCTGAGTGCCATACTCTACCTTTACCTCCCCTCTCTGGGCGCGTGGTTGCGCCGGGCCCGGGGTGTGCAGTGGGGGCGGATCGGCGTGGCCAGGGCGGGGCTGGCCCTGGCGGTGGGCCTGGCGATCCTGACGGGAGCCATCGGATTTTTTGCCCATCAGCTGCAGAGCCTGACGGGGTTCGCTCATGCGAAGCTCGCCATTGCCGACCGCCATCTCCTGAAGGAGTTGTTGGTGGCACCGATCGGAATGCTCGCCCTGCTGGCGCTCGGCCTCATGGCCACGATGGAGTTCCTGACGGGAGGCATCGGGGCAACGCTCAGGAGGGTGGTGACCGGGGAGCGGGCGTGGGGTCCCCGCTGGCCGCTCGTCGTGATGGGCGCCACAACGATCGTCCTGGTCCTGGGCGCCATCCCTCTGCTCGAGGCCCGGTACACCCTTCCTTCGGGAGGTCCGTATCCCCGGGATCTGTCCGCGATTATCCCGGAGGAGCTGGCGTTCCTGCGGGACAGGGTCGTGGATCCGGCTGTGGTGCTCGTCAAGCCACGGGAGCATGCCTTCGACGTGACGACGCCGGCCTTCTTCCTGCAGGCCTTCACGCGCCACTACGGGGTCTCGTTGCCAGACCCGGATTACAAGAAGACGAGGAGCTCGATCGACTACCAGGGGCGGTTCCGCGATGCCAAGCGCATATACAGCGGTGAGGCTAGCGTGGAGGAGGTTGTGCTGATCTCGCGGAGGTACGCCGTCGACTACATCGTGACCTCACGGGATGGCGACCGACTGTACCAGATGCTGTCGTCGGCCCCGGCGAGTTTCAGCAAGGTATATGAGAGGGACAATGGGACAGTCTTCAAGGTGAGGCTGGAGCGGGGCTGATCCGGACCGGGGCTGGGGCTCGACAGGACGGTGGCGAGGTGGGGCCAAGGGCGCCGCGAATGAGGGGGACGACGTGAGCACCAGAGAGGACGGTGATCTCTATACCGGCCTCGCGCTCGCGCAGGTCCCGCGGATCCTCGGCCTGGCCGACCGACGGGAGGGGGCGCGGACATACGGGTGCTTTGACCGGTACTACTGGCAGTACCGGCTGATGGATTTCCCCAACGCGCGGTTCCAGGAGGGGGTCCATCTGCTGGCGTTGCTCTATCACCACAGCCTGGACGGGAACCCATTCGCGGGCCAGCGCATGATCGCCGGGCTGGCCAGGGGGGCCGTGGACTTCTGGGCCGGGATCCGGAACCGTGATGGCAGCGTGAGCGAGGTCTACCCGAACGAGCGGTCCCTGTGCGCTACGGCCTTCAGCTTTGCCGCCGTGACAGAGGCCCTCCTGCGGTGGGGGTGGCCCCTCCCGCGAAACTGGGAGCGGACAGCGCGGTGGCTGGCCCGGGCCCCGGACAGCCCGGCCTCAAACCAGAACGCGGCGGCAGCCGTCGCCCTGTACAACTGCTACCTGCTGACCGGGGACACGGGCCTCGAGGCCGAAGCGGTGGCGGAGGTCGGCCGGCTCGTGCGCGCCCAACACCCGCAGGGGTACTATCCCGAGTACGGGGGGGCGGACGTCGGCTATCACAGCCTGACGCTGAGCTGGCTTGTGCGATACCAGCAGAAAGCCAAGGACCATGCCCTACTGGAATCCCTCCGCAAGGCTGTGGCCTTCGTCGAGGAGCGCGTCGGGCCGGATGGGCGCCACGATAGCTCCGCCAACTCTCGACGCACCCAGTTCCTGTATCCCTACGGGCTGGTCGCCCATGGCAGCGGGGTGGTAGCCCGTCACCTAGTGGGTCTCCGCCAGGGCCAGGTCCTTCAGCCCGGATGGCTGGATGACCGGTATGTCATTCCGCTTTCAGTGGACTTCCTCGAGGCCGGTCTGGAGATGCAGCGACATGGGTGATCCTTGCTGCCACGGACCCGAGGGGACCGCCCGATGGCGTTAGGTCGGTTCAGAGGGAGGAGGCGGGGCTGGCCGGAGGGTTGCCCATGCTGATGACGACCTGGAGACTGATCTGGCTTCGCCTCTACGCCATCACACTGGGGCGGCTGGCGGGGTTCGATCGGCTCCTCCGAAGAGGGCTCGTCTGGTGGTTGATCACGCGGCGGCCGCCGGAAGAGCGATACGTGGCCGCATCCAACTACTTTGACCCGAAGGAGCTCGAACGATGAAGATCCTGGTGCTCAACCCTTCAAGCCGGTTCACGAAGAACGTCGTGAGGGACGTCCTCTACGGCTGCTGGTGCAAGGGGAAGCGTATCGGAGGCGGGACCGTTCCGCCTTTCTTCCTGCTCTCCGTGGCCACCGTGCTCCGACAGGATGGGCACGAGGTGGACTTCCTGGACGCGATGGCGGAGCAGCGGACGCTGGATGAGGTCAAGGGGCTCGCCCCTGCCTACGAGCTTGTCATCGCCAATACCTCGACCATGACGATCAACGAGGATGCGTGCTTCCTCGCCGGCCTGAAAGAGGCCAGGGGCGACCTGACGACGATCCTGTTCGGCTCCCACACGACCTTCATGCCGGAGAACGCGCTGGGGAAGCCAGGGATCGACATCATCGTCCGGCGGGAGCCGGAGTTCGTCGTCCGGGACCTCGTGCGGGCCCTGGCCGCGGGAGATCCTGACTGGAGGAAGATCCGAGGGATCGGCTATCTCGATGACGGCCATCCGGTCGTCAACGACCACTACCCGTTCATCGACAAGCTGGACGTGCTCCCGTTCCTGGATGCAAGCCTGCTGCCCAGGCACGTGGACTACTTCAACCCCATCGTGAAGCGGATGCCCTACATCACGACCATCACGTCCCGGGGGTGTCCCTCGAAGTGCACGTTCTGCACAGCCCCGTTCCTGTATGGTCCCCGGTTCCGGGTGCGGTCTGCCGCGAGCGCGGTAGAGGAGGTGAAGTACTACCGCAGCCACGGGTTCAGGGAGGTCTATTTCCGGGACGAGATCTTCACGGTCAACCGGAAGCGTACGCAGGAGATCTGCCGGAGGCT
>JACQWB010000152.1 GCA_016209385.1 Candidatus Rokuibacteriota bacterium | reverse complement strand
CGATCCTGAGCCCGCGGAGCCCGAGGACGATCACGGCGAGGTAGGCGTAGAAGCTGTTTGGGGAGACCGGGATCACGCGTCGACCGAGCGCGTAGGCGGCCACCGATTCGTCCTCCGCGGCCTCGTCCTTGACGACGATCTCGTAGTAGACGTTCTCGGCCGGCACGTACATGAGGGCGAAGTCGAAGGTTCCCTCGTCGGGCAGGATGTACTTCTTGGCGATCTCGTCCACGCGCGCCTTGACGTCGCGCGCGAAGGCACGCCGCCACTGCCGCCGCCTGTCCTCGTCGGTCTCGTCCAGCATCCGGCGGAAGTTCTCCAGCGGGAACTTGGCGTCCACCGGGACGAGCCGGTCTCCGATCCTGACGGCCGCGTCCACCCGGTCACCGGTGGAGAAGGCGTGCTGCAGCGCGTAGTGCTCGCGCGGCAGCATCTGGGCGAGGAGGTTCTCCAGGAACGTCTCGCCGAGCCCGCCCCGGACCTTGGGCGACTTGAGGATCTGCTCGAGCCCCGCGATGTCCTTGCCGATGTCGAAGACGCGTTGGGTCACCTCGCCGAGCTTGCCGAGGCTCCCCTGCACGGCGCCCACTACCTGGCTCACGTGCTGGAGCTGCTGCTGGACCCCGGTTCCCACCTGGCCCATCTGGCCGGACATCTGGGTCGTGAACTCCCGAAGCTCCTGCCTCACCGACGCCAGCGTGTCGGCCTGAGCCTGGCGGGCTTCGCTCCGGGAGGCCTCGATCTCGCGCTGGAGGAGGAGCAACGCCTGGTCCGGCTGGCCCTTCGCCGCCTCCAGCGCTCTGAGCCTCCCGGCCGTGCGAAGGACCGCCCAGGCCATGAGCGCGACTGCGCCCGCGAGGGCGATGAGCCCGAGCACCGTCCAGTCGGGCATCATCGTCTTCCTTTCCAGTGGCGACACACGGCGCGGAGGCCGCACGGCGGGCAGACGACCGGGTCGCGGCGGTCGCGGCAGTCCCCCGACATCCGCTTGTGGCAGAGGGAGAAGTCGTACTTCACGGGATCCCCGGGCTCCAGCAGTCGGAGCTTCCGCGTAATCTCCTCAGCCATCCGCCACGTGCGACTCTTGCGCCGGGTCAGACCGATCGCCCGGCTCATGTTCTCCACGTGGGTGTCCACCGGGATCAGGAGCTTGGCCGGCGGCACCTCGGGCCAGAGGCCGAAATCGGGCGGCTCGCGCCGCACCATCCAGCGGAGAAAGAGGTGGAGGCGCTTGCACGGCCCGCCGCGGGACGGCAACGGGAAGAGGTGCCGGTAGCCGCGCGAGAGACGTCCCTTCGGGAAGACCGGCCTCAGGTCCTGGGATAGGAAGCCCCGGGCGAAGCGCTCCAGCGCCGGGCCGACGTCGGGATCTCCCGGCGCGTAGCCGGAGAGGAAGAAGGCGCCGAGGCTCCCGTGACGGTTGAGCAGGCGCTGGCAGGCCAGGCAGAAGGCGGCGAGGTCGCGGGGCCGGTTAAAGCGGTAGTGGAAGCCGTCGAACACGCCGGTATCCTTCCGCGGGTCGAACCCCAGGACGAAGCGGGACGGCGACGCTCCCATCCGGCCCAGCACCCATTGGACCCACGGCGCGAAGAGATCCACCCGGCCATAGGCCAGGCACGCTGTCAGGAGGCCAACGATCTCGCGATCCAGCGGTTCGGTGTAGCGGAGGGGGAACTGGATCGCGTCCCTGTCGATGCGAGCGGCCCAGTTGAACTCGCGGTAGAGCCGCTCGAGCGGGGCTCTCAGTCGGGTCACAGCGGCCATCGGCTCGCCTCTGGCCCTCGATCATAGCACGGCCGCTTGATTTGGCATCCGAGCGGTTGCTATGATTGGGCGGCGTTTCACACTTCTTCCCTGAGCGGAGGACTCCCATGAGGAAAGCGCTTGCGTTCGTCGTCGCCGTGATCCTGCTCGGATCGCTGGCGTCGCTCGGCCTCGCCGCCTATCCCGAGCGCCCGGTCAAGATGATCGTCCCCTGGGCCGCCGGCGGAGACACCGACGCCATCAAGCGGGTGTGGGCGGAGGTCGCCAAGAAGTACCTGCCCCAGCCGATCGTCATCGCGAACATCACCGGCGCCTCAGGGACGAAGGGCGCCAAGGAGGCCAAGGGGTCGCCACCCGACGGCTACACGATCTACTCCACTCACGACTACATCCACACGACCTACTACACCGCGGTATCCGACGTGAGCTACAAGGACTTCGAGCCCATCTGCCTGGCGACAGGCACGGCGTCCATTCTCGCCGCCAGCCCGAACGCGCCCTGGAAGTCGATGCAGGAGCTCCTGGAGGATTCAAAGAAGCGCCCGAACGAGATCAAGGTGGGGGCAACCCTCGGCTCCACGAGCCATTTCTTCCCCGCCATGATCGAGCGGGAGACGAAGATCAAGTGGAAGTACGTGACCTACGAGGGGACGGCGCCGCGCATGACGGCCCTGATGGGCGGCCACATCGAGCTGGCCGAGACCAACCTGACCCAGATCGACAAGGTGAAGGCCGGCAAGATGAAGCTCCTGGCCATCGCCACGGACAAGCGGCATCCCGAGGTGCCTGACCTGCCGACGCTGAAGGAGCTGGGCATCAACGTCACCTGGACAACGGCCCGCGGGTTCGTTGCGCCCAAGGGGACGCCCGAGGCGGCGCTCGCCAAGATGGAGGACGTCTGCGCGAAGGTCGCGAAGGATCCTGCCTTTGCCGAAGCCATGAAGAAGCAGGGGACCGACGTGCTCTTCCTCAACCGCAAGGCCTATCGGGACTTCCTCGAGAAGAACGACGCCCTGATCGCTGAACTGGCCAAGTCCCTGGGATACAGCCCGAAGAAGTAGCCCGATGCACCGGGACGCGGTGGTGGGGGGCCTCCTGGCCCTCCTGAGCCTCTTCCTGCTCTGGAAGACCGGGGAGATCCCCCACCCACCGCTGATCCCCATCGGCCCCGCCTTCTACCCCCGCGTCATCCTCGCGATCTTCCTCGTTCTGAGTCTACTGCTCGTGGTCTCGGGCTTCCGCGCACAGGCCGTCCCGCAGCGCTGGAGCTGGCGGGCCTGGTTCGCGCGCTACCGGGTGATCCTGGGCTGCTTCGTCGTGTTCTGCGCCTACGTCCTCGCGCTTCCGATCCTCGGCTACCTCCTGGCCACGGCGCTCTTCACCGTGGTCATGCAGTGGCTGCTCGGCCGGCACGGGCTCCGTCGCCTGCCGGGCGTCCTCGCCGTCGCGATCGGGACCTCGCTGGGAACCTACTTCATCTTCGAGCTTTACCTCTACGTGCTCCTCCCGCGCGGAATCCTCGTCAGGTAGCTCCCTCCGTGGAAGCGTTCCTCAGCTCGACGCTGGCAGTCCTCGACCCCCAGACGTTCCTCTACATGGCGCTGGGGGTGGTAGCCGGGCTCCTCGGGGGCGCCATCCCCGGCGTCACCATCACGATGACCATCATTCTGGTCCTCCCCTTCACCTTCGGGATGACCCCGCTCCAAGGGCTGGCGACCATGGTCGGCGTCTACGTGGGCGGCGAATCCGGCGGGCTGATCACGGCGACGCTCCTGGGCATCCCGGGGACGCCCTCGGCGATCGCCACCACGTTTGAGGGCTTCCCCATGGCGCGCAAAGGCGAGGCCGGGCGCGCGGTGTGGCTCGGGATCTGGGCCTCCCTCCTGGGAGGGCTCCTCGCGGGATTCCCGCTCGTCGTGGGAGCCATCCAGCTCGCGGCCCTCGCGATCAAATTCGGCCCGTGGGAGTACTTCTCTCTCTTCGTCCTCACGCTCACGATCGTGGCGAGCCTCGCCGAGCAGTCGCTCCTGAAGGGCCTGCTCTCGGGCGTCTTTGGACTCCTGGTCACCGCGGTGGGCGGCGACCCGTTGATGGGTGTCGCCCGGTTCACCTTCGGCACCGACTTCCTCCTCGCGGGGTTCCCGTTCCTGCCGGTCCTGATCGGGATCTTCGCCTTCTCCCAGCTCATGAAGGACGTGGAGAGCATGGGTGGCGGGGGTAAGGACGCGACGATCGGCAAGGACGTGGACCTCAGGGTGAACCACCTGAAGGTCATCGGCGAGATCCTCCGCCAGCCGTTCAATCTCATCTGGTCCACCTTGATCGGCCTCTGGATCGGCATCCTCCCCGCCGTCGGCGGCTCCGCGGCCAACATCATGGCTTACGATCAGGCCAAGAAGTTCTCCAAGCACCCGGAGAAGTTCGGCACCGGCATCTCCGACGGGGTCATCGCGGCCGAGGCCTCCAACAACGCCAACATCGGCGGCTCGCTCATCACGATGATGGCCTTCGGCATCCCCGGCGACGCGGTCACGGCGGTGATGCTCGGGGCGCTCATCATTCACGGGATCCAGCCCGGTCCCCTCTTCGTCACCACCCACACCCAAGTCGCGTACGGCATGTTCGCCGCCTACTTCCTGGCCCACTTCGTGACCGTGCTGGTGGAGTGGGCACTCCTCCGCTACTTCCTCCGCGTGATCCTGATCCCCCAGGCCGTCCTGACACCGATCATCCTGGTCCTCTGCGCGATCGGCTCCTACGCGCTCAACAACATCATCGAGAACGTCTGGACCTTCTACTTCTTCGGCATCATCGGCTACCTGATGGTCAAGTTCGGCTTCCCGCTGGCGCCGATCATCCTGGGGGTGGTGCTCGGAGACCAGCTCGAGGTGAACTACATCCGCGCGATCATGACCGACGCCGACCCCTGGCTCTTCTTGACCCGCCCGATCTCGGGGGCCCTGCTCGTCCTGTCCGTCGTCTCGGTCATCGTGTCGCTCTGGCAGCGGAGGCGGCGCGCCCCTGCCCCGGCCGAAGCCGAGGCGGAGATGTGATGGCGGTTCGAGCCGAGGGGCTTCGGCGCAGGCAGCTTCATCGCCTGCGCCAGCGACGAGGCGAGGCCCGAGTGGATGTTCGAGCCGAGGGGCTCCGGACGAGCCGCAGGCGAGGCCAGCCAGGAGGCGAGGCCCGAGTTAATCAAGGAGATGTAGGATGATCCGCGCGGGCATCTTCGGCCTCGGCACCATCGGGCGCGCGATCTGCCGCGCCCTGGATACGGGGATTCCGGGGGTCTTGCTCGCGGGGGGAAGCAGCCGCGACCGGGCCAAGGCCGAGGCATTCCTGGCCAGCCTGGCCTCAAAGCCCCCGTTCCTCTCCCCCGAGGAGCTGATCCAGGCTTCCGAGTTGGTGATCGAGTGCGCGACCCAGGCTGCCCTCCAGGAGCTGGCTCCGAAGGTGCTGGGAGCGGGGAAAGACCTCATGGTCCTCTCCTGCGGCGGGCTCCTCGGTCGGCAGGACTGGGTGGAGTTCGCGGCGAAGAATCGCTGCCGGATTCTCGTGCCCTCAGGCGCGATCGCTGGCCTCGACGGCGTCAAGGGCGCGCGGGTCGGGGCGATCACGAGCGTCACGATGGAGAGCCGGAAACCGCCCCGGGGATGGGCGGGCGCGCCCTATATCGAGGCGAAGGGGATTGACCTGAGCTCGATCAGCGAGGAGACGCTGATCTACGAGGGCCCCGCCACCGAGGCCTGCAAGGCCTTCCCCGCTAACGTCAACGTCCTCGCGGCGCTGTCGCTGGCCGGCATCGGCCCCGAGCTGACCCGGATCAAGATCTTCGCGGTGCCCGGGCTGGCGCGCAACACCCACCGGATCACCGTCGAAGGGGAGTTCGGGAGGCTCCAGATTCAGGTCGAGAACGTCCCGTCAGAAAACCCGCGGACGGGCAAGCTCTCCTACCTTTCCGCGATCGCCTGCCTTCGCGAGCTGGGCGCCACCCTCAGGGTCGGCACCTGAGGACGACGACCCCGCTCATCTCTGCAGGAGGAGCTTGGTCAGCCAGGCAAGCCCGAGCCCCAGGGCCGCCACCACCACGACCAAGATCAGGAAGGGTACGAGAAGGTCCATGTGAAGCCCTACGCATCAGGGCGATTGCAGAGCGCATGCCAGGCTCGTCAACGCTCCAATCGACCGAAAACAAAAAGGTTCGCTGACCGCTCCGCGGCCGGCGGCAGCCTTCCCTGACGCGATGACAGGAAAGATTTGCCAGCTTGACAGAGGAAGCGATCACCGAGTGGTCGGCCAACACTTCAAGCTACGAGGCCGTCTGCGAATGGCGCCAGCTGACTGCGACGATTGCCCGGCGCTTCGAACGCCGGCTCCGCCGGCGCAATGGCTTCTCGGGGGAGGTCTCGGAAGGGGGCCGTCGAGGCCCCCTCCGACTGGGCTAGTCATCCCTGAGCTGCCTCCAGTGCTCTTCGAGGTGCCGGCGGGCGACCTCCGCGTTGGCCGGGTCCACCCATTTGACCTGACCGACCCGGCTCCGGGCAGCTTTCAGGTGGGCAAGATCAACGGCTCCCGTTTCGTCGTGGTGAGGCAGGTGGCGGAGCTTCCGCCCGTCAGGGGTGGTTTCCACGACGGCAAAGGCCGAGTCGGAGAGACGCGCGATCCTCGCCCGGCTCCACTCTTCAGCCGCGGCAGCGCAGGTAAACCAGGCTGACACGAGAACGAGGAGCGCTAGACTCCCCACCGCGGCCATCACCTCGGCCTTCAGTATGGCGAAGAGGCAGCCGGCGGCAATGCCTAAAAACCAATACAGGAGAGATAAGCTGGCGATCACCTCCCCTTGTCGGCCACGAGAAGCGTGTCGGCGTGATGCTACTCGAGCGCGCACCCGCTTCGCGGGTACCCGCCCCGCGCAATCAACTCGGGCCTCGCCTCGTGGCTCTCCTCGCCTGCGGCTCGTCGGCAGCCCCTCGGCTCG
>JACQWB010000151.1 GCA_016209385.1 Candidatus Rokuibacteriota bacterium | reverse complement strand
TTGGCGTTTCAACCTCCGTCCCGGGCGCAACTACCTTGACCCGCGTGTCGCTTCTGACGGGACCCACGAGGGGGTCCGGCTGGCGTCCGACCGCCCTCGCCTCAGAGGAATGGGGGCTTGGGGAGACGGTTATCAACTAGCGGTTGCCCGGACTGGCAGTGGGGGCCAGGAGGCTGGGGCCCAGGCCCGGGACCGGAATTCCCCGGTCACCGCGGCCCCCGGTCGCCAGAGCGATCAGTGGACGACCGTCGACAGGACCCGGGAAGGGGCTCGGTTGGCGCCCGAGGGGCTTCGGCTGGGAGCGAGGGACTCCTGGGGGGACGGATCCAGACTGGCATTCGCCCAGACGGGGGCCGGCAGCCAGGAGACCGGCGCCCAGGCCCAGGACCGGAATTGGCGGATCCTTGGATCCGCCAGAGGGTACTACGACGATTGGCGCAATGACGGGGACGTCACGCAGAAGGGCCACCAATTCACGGAGATCTACGGGCTCGGCTTCGAGGTGAGCCGGCTCCTCGTGCCGTCGGGCGTGCTCTCGGTGTTCGCGGAAGGAGGGAAGATCCAGAGCAAGGTCACGAGCGGGAGCGAGAGCACGAGGCTGAATCCCTGGACAGACACCACGGTCACGGCCACGTATTCGACCTTTGATGGGAAAACCTGGGGAATCGAGGGAAGCCTGTCTTTCAACGTGCCCACGGGGAAAACGCGCCTGACCGAGCTGGAGCGGAGGGCCATTCCGAACCTCGCGGTCGTGAGCAGATCGCCACAGGGCGTGGGCTATGACCGAGGGGGAAAGCTGAGATTGCTCCTCCAGGCAGACAAGCTGCACCTGTACGCGGGTGGGGGATACACCCGCCGCGGGGAATTTGATCCAACCCAGGAGATCGAGGGCGACACGTCGCCCGGAGGGGACGAATACGAGGGGTTGCTGGGAGCAAATCTCTGGTTGGGCGAGGCCTTCAACATTGGCCTGGATGCAAGCTACCGGCGGATCACGGGGGTCGGCGACCAGGATATCAATAGCTATACGCTCGAGCTCCCCGCGACCCTTGTATTGGGATCCTTCACGGCGACGGGGCGGCTGGGCATCATGTACACCGACAGCACTCCCAGACGGGGGAATACCGCCCTCAGGATACAGGAACGGTTCGTCGAGCAGCGACTGTTCCTTCAGGAAGGTACCACGGGCACGGCCAGTCTCGAGCTCGCCTACCGTCCCTCCGAGGCGCTTACGCTCCGGGTCTTTGGCGAGGGAGCTGTCGGGGCGGCTGAGCGACCTTTTGACCCTACATTCTTCGCGTTTGACGAAAGGCTGGCGGTCGGATTGGGCGTGAGCTGGGCGATCCCCGGCACCCCCTTGACCCTCGACCTCACAGGCAAGTACTTCGAAGTCTTTAGCGAGACCACCGATCGGGAGGACGACTTCTCGGGCTACTCGGCCTTCGTGGGGCTCTCGCTCCGCTTCTGATCGGGGCCTCTGCCTCGGACAAGGGCCATTGGCGAGGGGGCGGGGTGAGGGAGACGAGGTGCTCGGTATCCGCCTAGAGAGCCAGCTCTTTGATCAGTGCCTCTTGCCCTGAAGGGAGAGGGCCAATATGGGCAAATTCGTAACGGGGATTGTCGGATTGGCTGTAATCCTAGGCGGGATAATCTGGGAGGCTGCTCTGCGGCCCCCACTTGCTGCTGGAGGGTCCTGGGTCAATCCGTGCCTGGGCCGACGGATCGGTCCGCGTGCAGACCCTCGCTGCGGTGGGTCTCCCCCGCCGCCTCCACCCAGGCGTGTGACTCCGCCGCCGGCGCCGTCTAAGGTTGTTACCCCTCCTCGGTCGCCAAGGCCTGCCACTCCGCCACCGGCGCCCTCTGTGGCTCCACCACTACGTCCGTCTATTCCCTCGGCCCCAGCAGAGCTCGACCAACTGCGTCGGGCTCAGGAGGAGAGGCGTCGGGCTGAAGAGGAGGCTCGGCGGGAGCGGGAGCGGGAACAGGCGCGGCGGATCGAACAGGCCCGCAAGGGACAACGCGCTCCAGGGACAGAGGGAAGCCTCGAGCCCACGATAGCAAGACCTATCCCGATAAGACCGATCCCGATCAGGCCGGTTATCATCACGCCGACCCCCATTGTCCTCACACCGATACGGTCGATTCCTATCACCCCAACCGTGATAAAGCCGACACCGATCGAGCCGACGCCCATCATCCCGACGGCGATCACACCGACACCGATCGAGCCGACGCCGATTATCCCAACGGTCATCACACCGACACCGATCGAGCCGACGCCGATTATGCCGACTTCGATCGAGCCAACCCCCATCACGCCCACTGTGATCGGAACCACACCACCACCGGCCCCTGAGCCTTCCCCTCCTGCGTCCGCGGAGCACGAGGAGGGGACCAGGCCCTCTCCCGTGCAGGAGGCTGTCAGACGCGTGCGCGAGCGGCTTGGCCTGCCTGACTTTGATGGATCGGGTATGCCCTCGCCTGTTGCGGTGGATTTTGACGGTCAACGGCTGCCGGTGGCCCGGCCTGAGTCGGCAGGACTGTCGCCGGTGCAAGAAGCAGCGCAGCGCGTGCGCGAGCGGCTTGGCCTGCCTGACTTTGATGGCTCGGGTACGCCCTCGCCTTCCGCAGTAGGTCTAGGCGCTCGAGCAGCGCCACCCCCTGTCCCGGTCGCTCAGCGGACCAGGGAGGCCCCGGTGGCCCGACCCGAGGCGTCCCGGCCAACGGGAAGCCCTATCACTCGGGAATCTCCTCGTGAAGTAGCACGGCCGGAGGCGAGGCGGGAGGGTTGGGCCCTGTTGCGGTGCAACAGCCCTTGCCGTTGGGAATGGGATGATTCTGTACGTCCGCGGTCACAGCGATCCCGCACGGGTCCGGAGACGGGTCCAAAGCCGGAATTAGGCTCAACGGGTTGGTACTGGCCACCTTATGATCCAAGAAGGACCTCCCAAACACAGCAGTCACCCCCAGCAAGGTTTTACTGGCCACCCTCTACGCCCGGACATTGGCCGCCCCCTGAGCCCCAGCTCGGCCCAAAGCCCGGACCAGAAGCGCATGAGAATGTCGATTCGAGACATCACGGGGTGGAACATGTCCTCCACACTGGAGGCCATATAGCTGGAGAATACGCGACGCTCCGTGAGGCACTCCGGGAAGAGCTCCGTCATTCGGGAAGACCCACCAAGGCAGAGGCAATATTCCGAGAGTGGGTTGGCGCCCGTCCTCTGTCGAAACCTGAGGAGGCACTGAAAGCGTTGTTAGGGGACATTGAGCTCACCAAGGCCGGGAGGACTGCTGGTGGCCTCCCGAAGGCGGTTGCGCGGGCCACCAGTGGCGTCTCGAAGGTCGACATCTGGTTCGAGACGTATGAGGTTCTCGATGCCGTGCGGAAATGGCATCGCAGCTCCGGAATAGAGCGCGAGAGAAACGCCGAGAGGATCTGGGTGGAGCTCGCGGGAGCAGGAGGTAGACTGGGTGGATCGGCAGTCGGAAGTGTATCTGGAGCGGCAATAGGTGGCGCCGGTGGTGGATTGCTGCCCGTCCCAGGCGGTGCGCCAGTTGGAGGTATCGTCGGTGGCCTGATCGGGCTTACCAAGGGCGGCGAATGGGGAGAGGCGTTAGCGGAGCGCCATACGGAACGGCTCCTTCGGGAGTTTAGGGAAAAAGATAATCCGGCGAGAGAGGCCGGTCGGCGTCTGCTCAGGGACCTGCCGGCCGACTACTTCAAGCGCGATTTCGAGCGCTATCGGTCACAAATTGGAAGGTAAGTCCAGCGAGTGCTCGCGTCGGAGCAGGCCAACAACGGCTGGACACGGAATGGATTTATCGTCCGTGAAGGCACATTGAATCGAAGGGGGAGGAGCGTTCCCTGACCAGAGGGTCCGTCCATGCGTAACGTAAGGCGACTTCTTCGAGGTCCTACATGGGGCGTCATACTGTTGGCGGCATTAGTGCAGGCGTGCGCGACAGGACCTGAGACCCGGGAATCAGCGCCAGCAGTGGGAGTAGCGTCCCTTGCCAGGGCTGCGGTGGGGGCCCCAGCAGAGGACGCGAAGGCGTTGGACCAGGCCGGGGTTGAGGCCCTGAGCGCGGGAAGGGTCGACGAGGCGATCCGGCTCTTCCAGGGCGCGCTCCAGGCAAAACCGGACCTGGCAGAAGCCCACTATCATCTGGGGTTGGCTCTGAGCCAGAAGCGTCTGTGGGGGGAGGCCCTTGAAGCTTACCGGAGGGCGAGGAGCGTTCAACCGAATTACCCCGAGGCGTGGCTGGGCGAGGGGACTGTCTTCGCGTCCCAGGCGAGGCTCGATGAGGCCATAACGGCCTACAGACGGGCCCTTCAGCAACGACCCTCCTATGCCCAGGCCCACAACTACCTTGGTGACGTCTATCTCCAGAAAGGCATGCTGGACGAGGCCATCGTGGCCTTCAGAAAGGCCGTCGAGGCCGATCCGAACTATGCGGAGGGCTACAAGGACCTGGGCCTGGCCCTAGTCAAGAAGGGTCAGACGGATGAAGGGATCACGATCTTGAGAAAGGCCGTGACCCTGGCCCCGAGGCTCGCGGAAGCACACCGCGCCCTGGGGGAAGCCTACGCGACGAAAGGCCTGTATGAGCAGGCGAGCCGTTCCTTTCTCAATGCCCTTGCGGCGGCGCCACGATACGCTGAGGCCTACAAGGATCTGGGGGCCGCGTATATCGCCGTACGCATGTACGGCGAGGCCGTTGCGGCGCTCAGGAGGGCTGTCGAGCTGAATCCCGGTCTTCTGGAAGCCCACTACTATCTGGCCGTGGCACTAAGCGCCAGAGGCGAGAGTGACGAAGCTATTGCGGTCCTCCAGCACGTCCTCGGCGTGAATCCCCGATATTTCGAGGCCTTGCTCGCTCTCGGCTCGACCTACACCAGCAGAGGCATGCTGGACGAGGCGATTGCGACGTTGAGGAAGGCGGCAGATCTCAAGCCCGACAGCCCGGAGCCCTTCCATTTCCTCAGTGAGGCCTTCGTCAGGAAAGGAAGGATTGCGGATGCGATCACGGCCTATCAGAAAGTCACAGCTCTGAGGCCAACCCAACCGGAAGCCTTGAATAACCTCGGGGTGATCTACCGGAACGCCCGTCGCCCCGAGGACGCCGTCGCCGCATTCAAGAAAGCCATCGCGCTCCGCTCGAACTATCCCGAGGCCCATTTCAACCTCGCGAGTGCATATCGGGAAAAGGGGCAGATGGATGAGGCCATCGCGGCGCTTCAGAAGGCCATAGAACGGCGACCCGACTACCCGGAAGCCTATAACGCGCTCGGTCTCGCGTACACGTCCAAGCAGCAGCTGGACGACGCGATCCTCGCCTTCCGAAGGGCGGTCTCCCTGACCCCCTTCTACCCCGAGGCCCACAATAACCTGGGAGTGGCCTATCGCGAGAAGGGCCTCCTGGAAGATGCCGTCACGGCTTTCAGGACTGCGGTCGCGCAGGAGCCTCGGTATGCTGAGGCCCATAACAATCTCGGTCTGACGTACAGCGAAGCTGGACTATTCGCTCAGGCCGTCAGCGCGTATCTGAACGCCCTGGCCCATAGACCCCAGTATCCCGAGGTCTATTCAAACCTCGGGCTCGCCTACGTCCGGATCGGGCGCTCCGATGAGGCCGTCAGCACCTTCAAGAAGGCGGTGGCCCAGGACCCAAAATACGCCAGGGCCATTGCCGGGCTTGGAGACGCCTATCGGGCGGGTGGGCGCTTCGACGAAGCGATCAAGACGTACAAGCAGGCGCTCAGCGCGACCCAGAACCGCGATCCAGAGGTCTGGAACAAGCTGGGTATCGCCTATGCCGGCAAGAAGCTGCATGATGATGCGATCGCGAGCTTCAGGAAGGCGATAGAGCTGGGCCCCAAGATTGCCGAATACCATCTCAACGTCGGGATTGCCAACACCGTGAAAGAGAGATTCTCCGCCGCCAACCAGGCGTTTGAGCGGGTCTTGCAGATCGAACCCGGCTATGCGGAGGCCCGGGGCCGGATCGCCGCCAATCTCGAACGTATGGGGAAGAAGGCGGAGGCCATCGCGGCCTGGGAGCAATACCTGCGCATGATCGAGGGGATCCCGGGCCGTGGCGAAGAGGTTGCGGTGGTCAAGGAGAAGATCCAAAAGCTCAGAAGGCCAAGGTGAAGAGTCTGCCATGCATCGATTTCTCGCATGGGTGATTGGTGTCGGTGTGATGTCGAGTATGGGGATCGGGGATCTCATCTTGCGCCCTTCGCTGGTCATGGGCGCCGATTGGGTCAATCCGTGCCTAGGCCGACGGATCGGGCCGCGTGCCGACCCTCGCTGCGGAGGGGTGCCCCCATCACCGGCTCCATCCAGGCGTGTGACTCCGCCACCGCCTCCAGCACCGGCTCCCTCCAGGTCTGTGACTCCGTCCCCCTCGCCAGCCCCCACGCCGTCCCGATCAGTGACTCCGGCACCGTCTCCGTCCGTGGTTCCCTCGGGCTCAGGGAGCCTCGAAGATATACGGCGGACTCAAGAGCAGATCCGTCGGGCTCAGGAGGAGGCTCGCAAGAAGCACGAGCGGGAACAGGCACAGCGAGCGGACCAAGCGCGGCGTGAGGCGGAGGCCACAGGGTCGGTGAAGATGGCCCCCGGGGCTTTGAGCCTCATCAATGCCCTGAACGAGGCGTCTGAGAAGCTGGGACTCCCCAAGGTGAAAGACGCCGAGATACGCTCGCTGAATTGCAAGAGGTACTTCCAGGCAGCAGGCAGAGCGCTCGCCACGGGGGGAGCGACGTCTCCGGGAGGGGAGCTGGGAGAAGAGCTCACGAATCCGAACCTCATGGCGAATGACATCGTGATGCGGCTGAGATCGAACGCCAGTGGGCAGTGGCAACAGGTCGAGGG
>JACQWB010000150.1 GCA_016209385.1 Candidatus Rokuibacteriota bacterium | reverse complement strand
TCGTCGGCAGCCCCTCGGCTCGAACCACCATTCCTGGGGGAGGCCTCGGAGGGGGACACCCACGCCTCCGGCGTGGGTACCCGGGCCCCCTCCGATTGTGCTACGGCCATGGAACTGCCCGCCCGTCCACCAGCCGGTAGCCGCGGTCGGCCTTCCGCGCGAGCTCCTGGTTGTGGGTCGCGATCACGAACGTCAACCCGCGCTCGGCCTGGAGCCGGAGGAACAGGTCGAAGATGACTTCGCTCGTCTTTGGATCCAGGTTCCCGGTTGGCTCGTCAGCGAGGACAAGGCGGGGCCCGCCGACGAGCGCCCGGGCGATCGCCACGCGCTGCTGCTCGCCTCCCGACAGCTCTCCCGGCCTGTGCCGTTGACGATCACCGAGCCCCACCTCGACGAGGGCATCGACGGCGAGCTGGCGGGCCTCCCCGATCGGCTGGCGCTGGAGGAGCGCCGGCAGCATTGCGTTCTCCAGCGCCGTCATCTCCGCGAAGAGGTTGTACAACTGGAAGATGAAGCCGACCTCCGTCCGGCGGAACCGCGCGAGCCCGTTCTCGGAGCGCGCAAAGATCTCCTCCCCGTCGAAGAGCACCTGGCCGGACGTGGGACGGTCGAGCGCCCCCAGGAGGTGGAGCAGCGTGGACTTGCCGACGCCGGAGGCGCCAACCACGACCACAGCCTCACCCTCCCGGATCGCGAGGTTGACCCCGCGCAGGACCCTGACCGGTTCGGGGCCGCTCCGGTACTCCTTCTCGAGCTCGCGCGCCACGAGGAGATCACTCATATCGGAGGACCTCCGCGGGCTCCAGCGCGGCGGCCCGCCTGGCCGGCGAGAGGGTGGCCAGGAACGAGATCAGAAGGGTCGTGCACACGATCAGGGCGAAGTCGAGCCCGGTCAACTTCATCGGGAGGTAGTCGATCTGGTAGACCTCCCCGGCGAGCCGGACCACCTTGAAGGTGTTCTGGACCCAGATGAGCGCCCAGCCAAAGCAGCTCCCCGCGGCGGTCCCGACGACTCCGATCAGCATCCCCACCGTGAGGAAGATCGTGGCCACGCTCCGGGCCGGCGCGCCGAGCGCCTTCAGGATCCCGATCTCCTTACGCTTCTCCGCGACCAGGAGCACGAGGTGGCCGATGATGGCGAAGGCCGCCACCAGGACGATGATCGTCACGATGATGAAGAGCGCCAGCTTCTCCAGCTGGAGGGCGGCGAAGAAGTTCCGGTTCATATCCATCCAGTCACGGATCCAGAACGGAACACCGACACGCGCCCCGATGGCGCGTCCGACCGCCTTGGCGTCGAACGGGTCGTGAAGCTTGACCTCGATCCCGGTGACCCGATCCTCCAGGCCGGCGAATTCTTGGGCCATCGGCAGCGACGCGTACGCGAGCGAGGCGTCGTACTCGTACATCCCGGCCTCGAAGATCCCGGTGACGACGAAGCGGCGCATCTTGGGAACCATTCCGACCGCGGTCATGGCCGCCCGCGGCGAGATGACGGTGACGCTGTCGCCGGGGACGACGCCGAGCGTGCGCGCCAGCTCGCGCCCGAGCAGGAGGCCCGGCGAGGCGCCCGGCCGGCTCAGTTCGGCGGGCTCGCCCAGCTTGACCTGGCTCGCGAGCGCGACCCGCACGCCCGCGTCGTCGAGGTCCACGCCCCGGAGGAGCGCGCCGGTGGCGCCGCCGCCCGGAGCGGTGAAGAGCGCCTGCTGGAGGACGAAGGGCGCCGCGCTCTTGACCCCCGGGACCTCGCGGATCTGCGCGGCCAGGGCGCGGAAGTCCCCGAGGCCCCCGCCCCTCGGGTCCAGAACGAGAATGTGGGGGTGGGCGGCGATGATCTTTTCCTTGATCCCGGCCTGGAGGCCCGTCATGACGGCCAGCACGACGATGAGAGCGCTGACCCCCAGGAACACGCCGCCGATCCCGATCCAGACGAAGAGCGAGAGGTTCGTCCGGCTGCCCCGCGCGCGGAGGTAGCGCAGGCTCAGGAAGAGCTCGACGGGGAGGCGCCTGCCGGCCATCAGCGCTCGGCCTCCCGGCGCGCGTCAGCCTGGCCGCGCTCGGGTCGGAGGTGGGGAAAGAGGATCACGTCCCGGATGGAAGGCTGATCGGCGAACAGCATGACGACGCGATCGATGCCGATCCCCTCGCCCGCCGTGGGCGGCATCCCGTACTCGAGCGCCCGGACGAAGTCCTCGTCGAGCCAGTGGGCTTCGACGTCGCCGCGCTCTCGCTCGGCCGCCTGCTCGCGGAAGCGCTCCCGCTGCTCCTCGGGATCGTTCAGCTCGGTGTAGGCGTTGGCGAGCTCCTTTCGGGCCACGAACAGCTCGAAGCGGTCCGCGAGCCGGGGGTTGTCGCGCTTCCGCTTGGCGAGCGGGGAGAGCTCGATCGGGAAGTCCACGACGAACGTCGGCTGGACCAGCGCCGGCTCCACCAGGGTCTCGAACAGCTCCTTCCAGAGCTTCGGGCCCGGCAGGTCCGCGTCCATGTCTGCGTTCCTGGCGCGCGCTAGCTCGTGGAGGCGCGCCGGCTCGGTCGCGGGAGTGACGGAGACCCCCAGCGCCTCACTCAGCGCCGCGAAGAAGCCCAGTCGCCGCCACGGGGGTGTGAGGTCGATCGCCTCGCCCTGGTAGTTCAGACGGAGGCTCCCCGTCAGCGACTGCGCCAGGTGGAGGAACAGCGCCTCGGTGAGCTCCATCAGGTCGTTGACGTCGGCGTAGGCCTGGTAGAACTCGAGCATCGTGAACTCGGGGTTGTGCTGGGTGGAGACCCCCTCGTTCCGGAAGTTCCGATTCATCTCGTAGACCCGGTCGAACCCGCCGACGACGAGGCGCTTCAGGTAGAGCTCCGGCGCCACCCGCAGATAGAGGTCCACACCCAGGGCGTTGTGGTGCGTGACGAACGGGCGCGCGGCGGCCCCGCCCGGGATCGGCTGCATCATGGGAGTCTCGACCTCGATGAACCCGCGGGCATCGAGGAATTCCCGCATCGCCTGGATCAGCCGCGTCTTCAGCACGAACACGTTGCGGACCGCGGGGTTCACCAGCAGGTCCACGTACCGCTGGCGGTAGCGCGTCTCGACGTCCTTCAGGCCGTGCCACTTCTCCGGGAGTGGCCGGAGCGACTTGGCGAGGAACGCGAACGATTTGACGGCGACCGTCAGCTCGCCCGTGCGCGGTCGAAACAGCTCGCCGGTCACGCCGATGAAATCGCCCGCGTCCAGGTCCGCGAAGAGCACGTACTCGTCCGCTAGCTGGTCGGCGCGGCCGTAGAGCTGAATCTGGCCGGTGTAGTCGCGGAGGTGCGCGAAACAGGTCTTGCCGTGGTGCCGGAGCGCCATGATGCGGCCCGCCACGCTGACCGTACCGAAGTTCCGGAGCTCCTCTTCCGTCGAGGCAGCCCGGAGCCCCTCGAAGTCGCGAACCCAGTGGGTCACCGGGTAGCGGGCGCCGAACGGATCGATCCCGCGCTCCCGGAGGGCCCGGAGCTTGGCGTGGCGCTGGCGGATCAGCTCGTTGGTCGCGTCAGGCTTCATCGACGCCCAGCGGGGCCCGTGTTCCCACGGCTAGGCCGGCTTCCCCGAAACGAGGAAGGCCTTGATGAAGGGATCGAGGTCGCCGTCCATCACCGCCTCCACGTTCCCCACCTCGAGGCCCGTGCGATGGTCCTTGATGAGCTGGTACGGATGAAAGGTGTACGAGCGGATCTGGCTTCCGAAGGCGATCTCCTTCTTCTCCCCGGTCAGCTCGGCCAGCTCTTCCCGCTGCTTCTTCTCGTAGAGCTGGTAGAGACGGGCCCGCAGGATCCGCATGGCGGTGTCACGGTTGCGAAGCTGGGAGCGTTCGTTCTGGCATTGAACGACGATGGTCGTCGGGTAGTGGGTGATGCGGACCGCCGAATCCGCGGTGTTCACCCCCTGCCCTCCGGGCCCGGACGACCGGAAGACGTCGATTCGAATGTCCTCGTCGCGGATCACGACCTCCACGTCCTCGACTTCGGGGATCACGGAGACGGAGGCGAAAGAGGTGTGACGACGGCGGGAGGCATCGAAGGGCGAGATCCGGACCAGCCGGTGCACACCGGTCTCGCCCTTGAGGTAGCCGTAGGAGTACTCGCCGGTGATTTCCAGCGTGACCGACTTGACCCCCGCCTCTTCCCCGGGGAGCAGGTCCACCACCTCGGCCGCGTAGCCCGCGCGCTCGGCCCAGCGCAGGTACATCCGCATGAGCATCTGGGCCCAGTCCTGGGACTCGGTGCCCCCCGCCCCGGAGTGGATCGAAACGATCGCCGCCTTGGGGTCGTGGGGACCGGAGAGCGTGACCTTGAGCTCGAACTCGTCGAGGCCTCGCCGGAGCTCGCGGAGGCCGGCCTCGATCTCGGGTGCGAGCCCCTCGTCTCCCTCCTCGGCGGCGAGCTCCCAGAGGACGCGGAGCTCCTCGGCTTGCTTTGCGAGGTTCCGCCAGCGACCCAGCAGGCGGGCCAGCTCGGAACGTTCCTGGATCAGCCCCTGGGAACGGCGGCGGCCATCCCAGAAGGCCGGCGAGGCCATCTCGGCCTCGATCTGGCTGAGGCGGGCTTCCTTGGCGGGGATGTCAAAGGTGCCCCCGGAGATCTTCGAGCCGCTTCTCGACCTCGAGCACCTCGCGCTTCAGCTCGCCGAGCATCCTAGCCGGCCCTCCTGGAAACCGCCCAGGCTACGGTCGCAAGGGCGAGCCCGAGGCAGGCATAGGCGAAGGCATCGCCGTAGCGGGTGTAGAAGGTGGTGCGGCTCGAGCGCGGGACGCTGTCTCCGAGCATACCGCGCCGGAAGAGCCCAAGCGTCTGCCGGACCCGGCCGCTCGGCTCGATCACCGCGGACACCCCCGTGTTCGCGGAGCGCGCGATCGCCACGCGGTTCTCCACCGCGCGGAGCGGCAGCACCGACAGGTGCTGCCACGGGCCGCTGGTCTCGCCGAACCACGCGTCGTTCGTGATGTTGACCATCAAGCGCGCTCCTTTTGCCACGAACTCTCGGAAAAGTTCCGGGAACAGCCCCTCGTAGCAGATCACGACGCCGAACGGCGCCTCCCGGAACGGGAACACCACCGGTGTCCTGCCCGGCACGAGCTCGGAGATGAACTCACCCCACCCCCGGACGAACCCGAGCACCCCCGACAGGGGAACGTACTCGCCGAACGGAACGAGATGTATTTTATCATACTTCGCCTCGATCCCTCGTTCCGTCAGGAAAAACGCGCTGTTAAAGTAGCGCCGGCCTGCCCGATCCCCGTCAATCCCCCCCACCACCAGCGGCGCTCCGACCTCAGCGGCGAGCCCGCGCAGGCGCCCCAGCAGAGCCGGATCCTCCCGAAGAAGCAGGGGGATCGCCGTTTCGGGCCAGATCACCAGCCTCGCCGACGTGCGCGTCGCCTCCAGTGTCAGATCGCGGTGGACTTCCAGGGTCCGGGTGAGCATGGCCATATCCCACTTGCGGGCCTGGTCGATCGACGGCTGCACCACAGCGATGCGGAGTGAGTCGTCGACGACCGCGGCGAGCGCCTGCCATCCCGCGACAAGGGCGAGCAGCACCAGCGCCGCGGCACCCGCCAGCCCCCGCGCGGCCCTCCGCCAGCCGAGCACCGCCGCGCCAGCCAGGGCGGAGTTCACGCTAGCGACGAGGAACGAGACGCCGTAGACGCCGGTCCACTCTGCGATCTGGATCACCGGGAGCGCGAATGCCTGGGAGTAGCCCAGGAGGCCCCAGGGGAATCCGGAAAGCGCGTGTCCCCTGACCCACTCGCCGGCGATCCAGAGGACGGGCGCCGCGGCCAGGCTCGGGGCGGGTCCGAGACGGCAGCGGAGCCAGCTCACCCCCGCCGCCACGAGTCCGGTGTAGAGCCCGCAGTAGCCAGCCAATCCCAGGATGGGGAGCCAGGTGAGCGGCCACGGCATCACGCTGTACGTACGGAAGGTATGGTCGAGCCAGCGGAGGAGGAGGGTGAAGAAGACGAGGCCGTGGAGCCAGCCGTCGGCCAAGGCCTGCCGCGGCCCGCGCACGAGCGCGCACGCGAAGACCGGGACGAGCGCGACCCAGATCAGGAGGTGCCAGTTGAGGTTCGGGTAGGCCAGGACGCCCAGGAGCGCCGAGCCCAGGAGCAGCGGGATCCGGCACCGGGCGACCTGGAAGATGCTCGCCTGGCCGGCTGGCGCGTCACCGGCCATCGGCCAGTCGCTCGCCGAGGATGCGCGGGAGCCCCGCGCGGTAGATCTTGCTCTGGGCGGTCGCGGTGTCGTAGGGGACGCGGTGGATCGTGACGCTGCCCGCCGCGGCGTCCCACACCGCGTAGGCGGCGCGCGAATCGCGGTCGCGCGGCTGCCCCGCGCTCCCCACGTTGACGATGAAGCGCCGGTCAGCATCGAGCCGGATCGTCGGGGGGCCGGGGAGGTACCGGTATCCGTCTTCGCCGTGGATCCAGACGCCGGGCCGGTGCGAGTGACCCACGAAGCAGAGCTGTCCGGGGAAGAAGTCGAACGCCTCGAAGCCGTCGCGCGGGCTGATCAGGTAGTCCCAGGCCTCCGGCTGGCGGGGGCTCGCGTGCACGAGGGTGGCCCCGTCGACCGTGAGAACGAGGGGGAGCCGCCCCAGGGCGGCGCGCTCCTCGTCGGAGAGCCGGGCCGCCGTCCAGAGCGCGGCGGCCCGCGCCACGTCGTTGAACCACTCCAGGTCCAGAAGCCCGGCGACGCCGTGCTCGTGGTTCCCGGCCACCAGCCTCGCGCCACGCTCGCGAACCGTCCCCAGGCACAGGCCCGGATCGGCCCCGTACCCGACCACATCCCCCAGGCAGAGGAACGCGTCCACACCGACCTGCTCTGCGTGGGCGAGCACGGCCGTCAACGCTTCGAGGTTCGCGTGGATGTCGGACAGGAGCGCGTAACGGATGAGACGCCTCTAGGGGGATCAGGCCTGTGGCCGGAACTCTTTCCGGACCCGGTCCAGGATCCCGTTGATGAAGCGGGTGGACTCCCCGGTGCTGAACTTCTTCGCGACCTCCAGCGCCTCGTTGATCGCCACTTTCGGGGGGATCTCGGCCAGCCACAGAAGCTCGAAGATCCCCTCCCGGAGAATATTCCGGTCCACGACTGCCATCCGCTCGAGATCCCAGTTGTCGGCGTACTGCCTGATCAGCTCGTCGATCTTCGGCTGGTGCAGCTTCGCGCCCCGCACCAGCGTCTCGGTGAAGACCCTCACCTCGTCGTCCACCGCGTGGCGCGTCCAGAACTCGGGCAGGTGGAGGTCTGGATCGGCCTCGCCCCGGAGGTCGAGCTGGTAGAGGAGTTGGAGCGCCAGCTCCCGGGCCTTCCGCCGCTTCCCCATCACCACTCTCGGAGGGGGGCTCCGCCCCCCTTCCGAACCTTCCCCCGTTGCAGTTCGAGCCGAGGGGCTGCCGACGAGCCGCAGGCGTGGCGGTTCGAGCCGAGGCGCGTCGGCGCAGGCAGTTTCATCGCCTGCGCCCGCGACGAGGCGAGGCCCGAACTGACAGCCACGAGGCGAGGCCCGAGTTGATTGCGCGGGCAAAGCCCGCGCTCGAAACTGCGCCGCATCATGAGCTGTCCGTATCCAGGGCTACGCTCACCGTGTTCTCCGAGGCCGCCGTCGCATGCGGCTCACCCAGCCGGCCATCTCCAGCGCGGCGAGTGCGGCTTCCTCGCCACGGTTCCCCACCGCGCCACCCGCGCGCTCGCGGGCCTGCTCCTCGCTGAGCGCGGTGAGCACCCCGAACGTGATCGGGACCCCGGTCTGCATCGCCGCCTGGCGGATCCCGGCAGCCGCCTCGCGGGCCACGTGCTCGAAATGCGGCGTCTGACCCCTGATCACCACGCCGAGGCAGACCAGCGCCGCGAAGCGGCCCGTCCGCGCAAGATGCAGGGCCGCCAGCGGAAGCTCAAAGGAGCCGGGCACCCAGTGAACCTCGACGCCGTCCGACGGCACACCGTGCGCGCTGAAGCCCTCGACCGCCCCGTCGAGGAGCCGCTTCGAGATGGATTCGTTGAAACGGGCCACGACGATGCCGAAGCGGAGCGAGCGGGGACCCCGTGCGATCTGACGCTTCGGTGCGGCCCCGGACATTTTCAGCGCTCCAGCACGCTCAGTCCGACGGAAAGGACAGCAGGTGGCCCAGCTTCACCTGCTTGGTCTTCAGGTACTGCCGGTTCGCGGGCGTCGGGGGGACCTCGATCGGCACCCGCTCGACCATTGTCAGGCCATACCCTTCCAGGCCGACGATCTTCTTCGGGTTGTTAGTCAGCAGCCGCATCTGACGGACTCCCAGGTCAACGAGGATCTGGGCGCCGATCCCGTAGTCGCGGAGGTCCGCCTTGAAGCCCAGCGCCAGGTTTGCCTCCACCGTGTCCTTCCCCTGATCCTGCAGCTCGTAGGCGCGCATCTTGTTCAGGAGACCGATGCCCCGCCCTTCCTGGCGCATGTAGACGAAGACCCCCCGCCCGTCCTTCTGGATGATGGTCAGGGCCGTTTCGAGCTGGGAGCCGCAGTCGCAGCGCTTATCGTGAAAGACGTCCCCGGTGAGGCACTCGGAGTGGACCCGCACCAGGACCGGCCTGCCGTCGGCGACATCCCCGACGACGAGGGCGAGCGGGACCCGGCTGTCCACCGTCGTCTCGTAGGCGATCGCGGTGAAGTCGCCCAGCTCGGTGTGGAGGCGCGTCGTGGCGGCGCGCCGCACCAGCTTCTCCTTGGTGATCCGGTATTCGATCAGGTCCTTGATCGTGATCACCTTGAGGTCATGGGCGCCCGCCAGCTCCATCAGCTGGGGCACGCGCGCCATGCCCCCGTCCGCGTCCATCACCTCGCAGATCACGCCCGCGGAGGACAGTCCTGCGAGCCGCGCGAGGTCCACGGCCGCCTCCGTGTGGCCCGCCCGGCGGAGCACGCCGCCCGGCATCGCCCGGAGCGGTAGGATGTGGCCGGGCCGGGCGAGATCCTCGGCGCGTGTCTGGGGATCCACGAGCGTCCTGACCGTCACAGCACGGTCGTAGGCCGAGGTCCCGGTCGTGACGCCGCGCTTGGCGTCCACGGTGACCGTGAAGGCCGTTCCCATGGGGGCCGTGTTGTCCTGCACCATCATCGAGATGCGGAGGGCGTCGAGCCGTTCGCCGGTCATCGGGACGCAGATCAGGCCGCGCCCGTACTTCGTCATGAAGTTCACGGCCTCCGGGGTCACCCGGTCCGCGGCCATGACGAGGTCACCCTCGTTCTCCCGGTCCTCGTCGTCCACCACGATGATGAGCCGCCCCGCCCGGATCTCCTCGATGGCGCTCTCGATGGAGGCGAACTCGAAGGGGCGGCCGGACTTCGGCGAATCGGTCATGCGGCACCTCCGGGCCAAGGCTGACCACTGGTTTCGAAGAAGCGAAAGAGATACTTACCGATCAGGTCCATCTCGAGGTTGACCCGGGCCCCGGGTCCCCGCTTCCCGAGCGTGGTGACGGCCAGCGTGTGAGGGATCACCATCACCTCGAAGGCCTCCGGCGCGAGCCCGGCGATCGTGAGGCTGACCCCGTCCACTGCCACCGATCCCCTCGGGATCAGGTAACGCGCGAGGCCGCGGTCGGGGAGAGTGATCCGCATCCTGAGCGTCTCGCCCTCGCGAGCGGCGGCCGCCACGGTCCCTACACCGTCCACGTGACCGAGGACGAGGTGGCCGCCGAGCGGCGCCCCGAGACGGGCGGGCCGCTCCAGGTTCACGGCGTCGCCGGGGGCGAGATTTCCGAGCGCGCTCACCTTTAGCGTCTCGGGCGCCAGATCGAAGCCGAGCCACCCACCGCCGCGCTCGACGACTGTCAGGCAGACGCCGTTGACGGCGAGGCTGGCGCCGAGCTCGCTACCCTCGAGCACCCGCGCGGCCTTCACCGTGAGGCGCCAAGCCGTCCCGCGGGGCGCGAGCAGCGCCACCTCCCCCAGCTCTTCGACGATTCCCGTGAACATTCTACCGCTCGACGTCCCCTTCGATCAGCAGGTCGTCACCCACCTGGCGCGCCGTCACGCGCGAGAGGCGGAAGGCCTCCTTCAGGCTTCGCCCCGCGCCTCCGACGACGCTCGGCGCCCCCGCGCCGCCGAGCAACGTCGGAGCGACGAAGAAGGCGACCCGGTCGACGAGGCCGGCCTCCAGGAACGCCCAGTTCAGCTCGCCGCCACCCTCGAGGAGAAGCGCCGTCACCTCCCGCTCGGCCAGCGCCTTCATCAGCGCCGCCAGATCCACCCGCCCGTCGCGCGACGGGAGCGTCAGGACCGTCGCCCCGCAGCCTCCGAGCCGCCGAACCCGGTCGCGCGGGGCCAGCTCGGTCGTCGCGATCACCGTCCGCTCGAGCCTCCCCGCGGCGACGACGCGAGCCGTCAGCGGGGTCCGGGCCCGCGTGTCCACGACGACCCGGAGGGGCTCGCGGGGCCACGGCTCAGGCAACCTCACGGTCAGGCTCGGGTCGTCGGCCAGCACTGTGCCGATCCCCACGACGATCGCGTCCACGCGGCTCCGGAACCGGTGCGCCTCCAGGCGCGCCACCTCTCCGGTGATCCAGCGCGACGTCCGGTCCCACGCCGCGATCTTCCCGTCGAGCGAAACCGCCGCCTTCAGGGTCACGAGGGGGCGTTGCGCCGTCATGTACGTGAAGAACGCGCGGTTCACTTCCCGCGCCTCGGCTTCGAGGACCCCGACCGTCACCTCGACCCCCGCGTCCCTGAGCGCAGCGATCCCCCGCCCGTTCACCTGCGGGTTCGGATCCGCCGTCGCCACCACGACTCGCTTGATCCCGGCGGCGAGGACCTCGGGCACGCACGGGCCGGTCCGTCCGCGGTGGACACACGGTTCGAGTGTCACGTGGAGCGTGGCCCCGCGGGCGAGCTCGCCCGCGACCCCGAGCGCCTCGATCTCGGCGTGGGGCGCACCAGCGTGGCGGTGATGGCCTTCCGCGACGACGGCGCCGTCCCGCACGACGACAGCGCCGACGAGCGGGTTTGGCGACGTGAGGCCCTGGGCCCGCACGGCCAGCCCGAGCGCCCGCCGCATAACGGCGCGGTCATCGGAGGGGGAGGTCACGGCTCACCTCTCACTCAGGGAGCAGCGCGGCCACAAAGGCCTCCGGGTCAAAGGGCTGAAGGTCCTCGCTTCCCTCGCCGGTTCCCACGAGCTTGATCGAAAGGCCGAGCTCCTGGTAGATCCGCACGACGATGCCGCCCTTGGCGGTGCCGTCGAGCTTGGTCAGGACGATGCCCGTCAGCCCGACGTGGGCGTGGAAGAGTCGGGCCTGGGCGAGGCCGTTCTGCCCCGTGGGCGCGTCGAGCACCATGAGCCGCTCGTGGGGAGCCCCGGGAAGCTGCTTGGCCGCCACGCGCGTCAGCTTCGCCAGTTCCTCCATCAGCGGTTGCTTCGTGTGCAGCCGGCCGGCTGTGTCGACGATCAGCGCGTCCACCCTCCGAGCCATCGCCGCCTTCAGCGCGTCGAAGACGACGGCCCCTGGATCGGCCCCGGGCGCCTGACGGATGACCTCGGCGCCGACCCGATCGCCCCACGCCTCGAGCTGCTCGATCGCGGCTGCCCGGAACGTGTCCGCGGCGGCCAGGAGCACCGCCTTCCCGTCGGCCTTGAGGGCCGCGGCGAGCTTCCCGCACGTCGTGGTTTTCCCCGAGCCGTTGACGCCGAGGACGAACAGCACGCTCGGCGTGTGCGCGAGGTCGAGGGGCTGGGCGGCCGGCGCGAGGGTCTCGAGCAGGAACTCGCGGAACGCCGCACGCACCTCTTCCGGAGAGCCGCGGTGGCCTCGCTCGACTTCCGCCCTGAGCCTGTCGGTGAACCGCCGCGCGACCACCGGGCCCACGTCGGCCGCGATCAGAAGCTCCTCCAGCCCTTCCAGGAAGCTGGCATCCACGGCCGCGTGGGACGACACGAGCGCGGCCAGTCCCCCGCGCAGGAGGTTCTGGGAACGGCTGAGTCCGAGGCGCAGCCGTTCGGCGACGGCAGACACCCAGCTCACGGCGTAGGGATCCCGGGCTCGGCGGGAATGACGAGCTGGCGGATCACCGCGCCCCGCGCGCCCAGCGGCGGTAGCGGCCGACCGTTGAGCTCGAGGGAGACGCCACCCGCGTTGCCGATGGTGAGGAGGAAGCGCTTGGGCGAGGTCCACTCACGCGTCGCGCCGGCTGGGAGGAGCTCCTGCACGATGCGGCCGTCGTCGGTCTGGACGCTGATCCAGGTCGGCTCGTTGGTCCGCGCCACCAGCCGCGCCGGCGACGCTTCGACGACATTCACCGCGTTCTCGGCGCTCGGACTTGGCGGCGCGACGGGAGCCTGGGCCGGCGGCGGGCTCGGCTGGGCCGGCACCGAGACTTTCGGCGTCCGGTTCTTGAGGCTCAGCGTGAGGCCGAAGAGGCCGGCACCCAGACCGATCAGGAGCGCCAGGCTGACCAGCGCTGGGCCGCGCCCGCGGGACTCGAACGAGCGGGTGGCAGTCACCGGTGGGGCCTCGACGGCGGAGTCGCCGGCGAGTTCTCGGTAACGGGCGAGCGCCTCGTCCGGCGGCTCTCTCAGGACCTGGGCGTACGCGCGGATGAACCCTTTGGTGAAGACGGGAGCCGGTAGGTCGTCCAGCCTGTCGGCTTCGAGGGCTTCCAAGTAGCGCTGACTGACCCGCGTGGCACGGGCCACCTCGTCCAGCGAGACGCCCCGCACCAGCCTGAGTTCTCGAAAGTACGCCCCGAGCGATTGAGCCATGCCTCACCCACGGGAAGTGTAAGCCCGGGGTGAAAGACAAGTCAACGCGCGAGGGGAGTTACGCGAGGGCCTGGATGAGCTTTACCGAGACCAGGCGGGACAGTCCGGGTTCTTCCATCGTGATGCCGTACAGAACGTCAGCCGCCTCCATGGTCTTCCGGTTGTGGGTAATCACAACGAACTGGGTCTGACGGCCGAGTTCACGAAGCACTCGAAGGAATCGCTGGATGTTCGCGTCATCCAAAGGCGCATCTACCTCGTCCAGGATGCAGAAGGGGCTCGGCCGGTAGTAGAAGATCGCGAAGAGAAGAGCGAGCCCCGTGAGCGCCTTCTCACCGCCGGAGAGGAGCGAAACCGACTGGAGGCGTTTACCGCGCGGCTGGGCCATCAGATCCACACCGGTCTCGAGAGGATCGGTGTCCCCTTCTTCCCCTGGAACCAGCCGGAGCTCAGCCTGACCACCCTCGAAGAGACGCGAGAAGATCTCCCCGAAGTGACGGTTGATCGCCTCGAAGGCCTCCTGAAAGCGCTCGTGGGCCGTCCGTGTCATCCCCCGAAGCGCCTTCTCGAGATCTTTGATGGAGGCGATCAGATCGTCGTGCTCGGTGCCGAGAAAGATCAGGCGCTCCTCGAGCTCCCGGTACTCTTCGTCGGCCACCAGGTTGACTGGTCCAAGCGCGGCGAGCCTTGCCTCCAACTCGGCCAGGCGTCCCCGCGCCGCGTCCAGCTCCAGATGAGGGTCGTACTGCTGGGCCAGCACCGCCGGCTCGAGGCCGAAGCTCCGCCGCGCTTCCTGCTCGAGCTCCTCCCGTCGGACGCGCCCTTCCGTCGCCTCGAGCTCGGCGGCGTGGAGCGCGTCACGCGCTCGAGCCATTTCGTGCTCGTCGCCCTGGACGTGGGCCTGGACCTCCCGCAACTCGTCGAGGAGCAACTGGTGACCGGCGACGGCGCTCCGCTCGGCCGACTCCTGGCGGTCGCGGTCTGCGGCCACCTCGCGCGCCAGGTGATCGGCACGCTCGCGCTCCAGCTCAAGGTCGCTCGTCCGGCCCGCAAGCTGCTGGCGCCGGTCTCGCGACTGGGCGAGGCGCGCCTCCAGATCCCGTGCCGTCTCCTCCAGCTGCGCCAGCTCCCGCTTGAGGCCTTCCACGCGCTCGCCGAGCGACGCCGAGGCGACCTGGGCGGCGGTCAGCATTTCGAGGAGCGCCCGCTCGTCACCCTCGAGCCGCTCGATCGCCTGGCTGATCCCGGCCGACGCCTGGGCCAGCGCTTCCTCTCTGCGCCTCGCCGCCTCCACCTGCGCATCCAGGTTCGCGCGCGCCCGGCGCGTCTCCTGAAGCTCGGCCAGGACCTGGCGTTCCTCCGCCGACAGCGTTTCGAGGTGGCGGGCGAGCCGCTCCCCCTCAGTCGCTGCGCGCGCGAGGTCCTGGTCGAGGCCGAGGCAACGAACCTCCTCGCGATGCGTGGACTCAAGGAGGGCCGCCAGACGGCTGCGCAGGTTCTGGAGCTCGGCCTCCACCCGCTCGGCCCGCGCCTGGGCCTGACCGACTTCGCGCTCGAGCCCATCGAGCGCCACCCGCCCGTCCCGGATCGCTCGCTTCCTCGCGAGGAGGGACGTCTCGAGGCCACTGCCGTCACGCGCTCCTCGCCCACCCGTGAGCCGTCCCGTCGCGGACAGCACCTCCCCCGCGAGCGTCACGTAGGTGGCCGGGCTCCCGTTCCGGCGCCAGAGGGCCTCGGCCTCTGCCAGATGCGTCACGACGGCGACTCGATCGAGGAGATAGTGGAGCAGCTTGGGGTGGGCCGATCCGACGAGCCGGGCGGCCCACCGGAGACCGTCCTGTGGATCGGGGAGCCCGTCGGTGGCGGGCAGCGTCTCCAGGGGAAGGAACGTGGCCGGTCCCGCCTTGCGCTGGTTCAGAAAGGCGAGCGCACCCTTCGCGTCCTCGAAGCGTTCGACGACGACCCACGTGAGGCGCTCGCCGAGGAGCGCCTCCACCGCGGACTCGAGCCCACCCGGGACGTCCAGGAGATCGGCCACCGTGCCGACGACGCCCCGCACCGACGCGCCGCCGGCACCTGAGAGGACCAGACGGACGGCCTCCCCGTACCCCTCGCGCTCGCGCTCCAGCCGCTCCAGAGCGTCCAGGCTCGACTGCTGCGCCGCCAGCGCCAGGCGCAGATCGGTCAGGATCGCGTGCTCCTCGGCGCGACGGGCCTCGCACTCCGCCAGCGCGGATTCGAGCCGCCCCCGCTCCTCGGCGATCGCCGCGAGCGCGCCGCGCGCCCGCGCCGCCTCGGCCTCCAGCCTGTCCCGGCGCTCGGCCAGCTCCCCCGCTTCGCCGCGGCATTGAGCCAGCTCCCCGACCAGACGCTCGTGCCGCCGCAGGAGCTGGTGCTCGCGCTCGCGGAGTTCGCCGATGGCCCGTGTGATCTCTGAGCGCTCTCCGGCGACCCTGAGCTGCTCCAGCCGGAGCGCCTCGATCTGCTCGCGGGCCGCCTGGAGGTCGCGCTGGAGGGCTCCCAGCCGCGCCGCACACGCCTCGACTTCCTCGGCGCGCCGCCGGTGCTCGTCCAGCGTCTCGGCCAGGAGGCGGGCCTTAGCGTCCAGCTCGGCTGAAAGGGCGGCTCCCCTCTCGGCAATCAAGCGCGCCTCCTCCTGCAGGCGGAGATCCTCGGCGGCAAGCTCACGGAGCTGAACGCCCAGCTGCTCCCGCCGCTCGAGGAGGCGCTCCAACTCGCCTTGGATCTTCTGGACTGCCTGCCTCAGGTCGGCCAGCCGGTGCTCGGACTCCTGGATCCGGGTCTGCTGGGTCGCCTCGCGCGCGGCCAGCCCTGCAAGTTTCGTCCGGGCCGCCTCCTCCTCCCGGCGGAGCCGACTCATTCGCTCGGCCAGCGCACGCTCCCGCGCCCGGAGGCCGGCGTGCTCGGCGGCGACGAGGGCGATCGCGAGCGACTGCTTCTCCGCCTGGATGGCCTTGTACTGCTGGGCCCTTCGGGCCTGGCGCTCCAGCGAGCTGAGCTGGCGCTTCACCTCGTCCATCACGTCCTTGACGCGGAGGAGGTTCTGGCGCGCCGCGTCCAGCTTCCCACGGGTCTCGGCCCGCTGCTGCTTGTAGCGGCTGATCCCCGCGGCTTCTTCGATCAGCACGCGGCGTTCGAGCGGCCGACTGGTGAGGACGTGGTTGAGGCGCTCCTGGTCCATGAGGGCGTAGGCTTTGGGGTTGACGCCGGTGCCGACGAAGAGGTCCAGGACGTCGCGAAGGCGGCACAGGTTCTTGTTCAGCAGGTACTCGCTCTCGCCGGTCCGGTAGAGCCGGCGGCTGACCTGGACCTCGCCCCACGGGACGGAAAGCGCCCCGTCGTTGCTAAAGACCAGCCTCACCTCGGCCAGCCCGAGCGGCTTGCGAGAGGCCGAGCCGTGGAAGATCACGTCCTCCATCCGGTGCCCGCGGAGGGACTTGGGGCTCTGCTCGCCCAGCGCCCAACGAACGGCCTCCGAGATATTGCTCTTGCCGCACCCGTTTGGCCCGACGATGGCGGTGATCCCCGGGAGGACCTGGAGCTCGGTCTTCTCCGCGAACGACTTGAACCCGTGCAGGATGATCGTCGTGAGCTGCATCCTCGACCCCCCCCAGGGAGGGCGCTTCCCCTTTCTTACCACACGGAGCGGCTAGGCGGAAAGAAAAAACTACCAGCCGTAGGGGGCCACAAGCCGGAGGAACCCCAGGCCTTGAGACACGTAGCGTCAGGTCAGGTTGCGGGTCGCTGATCGTGAGCGGGCGGCGCGCCGGCTAGCACCCTGTCCGAGTAAGCGCGTTCGAGCGCCCACCCACTCCTGCGGAGTGGGTACCCGGCCGGCGCAACCCATCCTGGGGGGAGGTCCGGAAGGGGGGCGTAGCCCCCCTCCGGGTTCCCTACCGGTCGCCCTCAGCCGGCTCGCTTGCCGACCCCGCCTCCGCCGTCGGGGCTTCTTCGCTCTCGCCCTGCTTGAGCCGGCGGTACACCGTTGAAGGGTCGATGCCGAGGAGCTTCGCCGCCAGAGTCTTGTTCCCCTTCGTGTGCTGGAGCGTCTCTTCCAGGACCCGCTGCTCGATCTCCGCGAGCGGGATGCCAATCGGGATCGTCTTCACCCAGTCGGGGCGCCCGGAGACGCCGACGACATGCTCGGGAAGGTCGCCGGCCTCGACGAGCGAGCCGCGGGCGAGGATCACCGCGCGCTCGACGACGTGCTCGAGCTCCCGGACATTGCCCGGCCAGGAGTACCCCTCCAGGCGCTCCACGGCTTCCTCGCTGAAGCCTTCGAGCCGCCGGTCGTTCTTGGCGGCGTAGACGCGCAGGAAGTGATGGGCGAGGAGCGGCACGTCCTCCCACCGCTCCCGGAGCGGGGGCAGGTTGATCGTGATGACGTTCAGGCGGTAGTAGAGGTCTTCGCGGAAGCGCTTCTCCCGCACGAGCTGGGCCAGGTCCTGGTTCGTCGCTGCCACGATCCTGACGTCCACGCGGATGGTCTTGGTGCCCCCGACGCGCTCGAACTCCCCCTCCTGGAGCACGCGCAGGATCTTCGGCTGGGTGACCGGCGAGAGATCGGCCACCTCGTCGAGGAAGAGCGTCCCGCCGTCGGCCAGCTCAAACCGGCCTTCCTTGCGTCCGGCTGCGCCCGTGAACGCCCCCTTCTCGTAGCCGAAGAGCTCGGACTCGAGCAGCGCCTCAGGAAGTGCCGCGCAGTTCACCGCGACAAAGGCGCCACCGCGCCGCCGCGAGCGCTGGTGGATCGCCCGGGCCACCAGCTCCTTCCCCGACCCGCTCTCGCCCTCGATCAGCACGGTCGCCGAGCTGTCCGCCACCTGCTCGACGAGCGTCATCATCCGCGAGAAGGCCGGGCTCGTGCCGATGATCGCCCCCTGCTGGAGGAGGTCGTCAAGGCGTCGCTGCAGGGCGCGGTTCTGCTCGATCAGCGCACGGCGCTCGAGCGCCTGGCGGATGAGCCGGAGGAGCTGCGCCCGCTGGAAGGGCTTGGTGAGGAAGTCGTACGCGCCGTCCTTCATCGCCCGCACGGCCTGCTCCACCGTGCCGAAGGCGGTCAGCATGATCACGTCCACCTCGGGCGCGACCACCTTGGCCGCGCGGAGCAGCTCCAGCCCGCTCAGGCCCGGCATCTTCAGGTCGGCGAGGACGAGGTCCACGCCGCCGCCCTGGAGGCGCTCGAGCGCCGCCTGGCCGTCGGCGGCCAGGATCACCTGGTATCCCTCGCGGGTCAGCGTGCGTTCCAAGCTCTCCCGGACCGCGGGATCGTCGTCGGCGACAAGGAGGGTTGCGGGCTCAGCCATGTTCGGTCCGCTTGAGGGGCAGTCGAAGCGTGAAGGTGGCCCCGGGACCCGGCTGTCTCCGCCACCGGATCTCCCCCCCGTGCTCCTCGACGATCTGCCGGGCGATGGAGAGCCCGAGCCCGGTGCCCTGGGGTTTGGTCGTGAAGAACGGCTCGAAGAGCCGGCGGGCGACCTCCTCGCTGATCCCGGCGCCCGTGTCGCTCACAGAGATCTCCACCGAGTCACCGACGAGCTCGGTGGTCACGGTCAGCTCGCCATCGCGCGAGATCGACTCGAGCCCGTTCTTGACCAGGTTGAGCACCGCCTGACGGAGCAGCGCGCGGTCCACCATCAGCGGCGGGATCTTGGGGTCACACGCCACCCGGAGCGTCGTGCCCTGGCGCGCCGCGACGGGGCGGATGAACTCGGCCATCTCCTCGATGACGTCGTTCACCCAGTCCTCGTCGAAGTTCGGGCGCGGGAACCGCGCGAACGCCAGGTACTCCTCGGTCAGGGCCCCCAACGCGGTCACCTGTTCGCGGATCGCTCCCACCAGACCCGACGCCTCCTCCATGTCCGACCCGGGGCGCGCCCGGACGATGTCCCCCAGCATCTCCGCGTTCAGCTCGATGGCGCTGATCGGATTCCGGACCTCGTGCGCCACCTTCAGCGAGAGACGGCCGACGGTCGCCATCCGTTCGGCCAGCAGCAGCTCCTCCTGCGCGGCCTCGAGCCGGTCCAGCGTCCCCTTGAGCTGGAGGTTGAGGCGCTCCACCTCGGCGCGTGACCGCCGCTCGCGCTCCGCGACGTGCCCGAGCGCAAAGGCCGGGAGGCCCACCAGCGCGGACAGCACCGCCACCGGCGTCCAGCCGACCCAGGGCGTGGCCAGGTACGCCGCGAGCGCGTACAGCGCGCCGGCCACCAGCGACGCGACCAGCCCGACCCAGGGACCGAAGTAGTAGGCGTTGACGGCGACGAGGGGGAAGAACAGGAGGTAGAAGAGGCTCTCGCCACCGCCCGTGAACCAGAGGAGCCAGAAGACGAGGATCAGGTCCACGGCGAGCGCCCCCAGGAAGATGAGGCGCGTCGCGGGGGGTCGCAGCGTCACCAACAGGAACACCCCGGCCTTGTACGCGACGAACTTGACGACGAGCCAAAAGAGGTCGATCTCGTACTTGCGCCGGAGCGGTGGCACCTGCCCGATCGCCGCCAGCCCGCCCACCATCGCGAGCGCGAGCAGGACCGCGAACACCCGCTCGTCCCGCCCGAGCACGCTGAAGACCGCGCTCCAGCGTGTGCGCTCGGCCGAACCCGTGAGAGACTCCGCCGCCGTGCCGCCGACCACGCCGGCCTCGGCTTTAACGGGAGACTCTACAGCGTCCATCGGCGCGCCTCACGAGGCTTTCAACAGACAACACTTCTTGTACTTCTTCCCCGACCCGCACGGGCAGGGCTCGTTGCGCCCGACCTTCTGGCCGCCGGCGCTTCGGGGCGCGGGGCGGGCGGCCGCGCGCGCGCCCTCCCCGTGGGACTCGATCGCGTCGGCCCACGGGTTCCGCCGCTCGGCCGCGGCCGGCTCGCGGACGAGCTGGACCTTGAACAGCCACTCGACGACCTGGGTCTTGATCCGGTCGACCGTCTCCTGGAAGAGATCGAAGGCCTCCCGCTTGTACTCGGTGAGCGGGTCCCGCTGGCCGTAGCCGCGGAGCCCGATCCCCTCCTTCAGGTGGTCCATGGAGAGCAGGTGATCCTTCCACTGCGTGTCGATGACCTGCAGCATCACGACCCGCTCGAGCTGCCGCAGGGCGTCACTGCCGGTGGCCTGCTCCCGGTTCCGGTAGTGCGCGTCGATCGTCTCCCACAGGAGCTGGCGGAGCCCGTCGCGCGAGATCAGCTCGCCGTGCTGCGCCTCCGCCGGCAGCCGCACGTCGAACTGGCGGTGGAGCGCTTCCGAGAGCGCTGAGAGGTCCCAGTCCTCCGGGTGGGCATCCCGCGGCGCGTAGAGGTCGAGGACACCATCGAGGAGCTCCTCCATCCACTCCACGATGGTCTCCTGCTGGCTCTCGCCCGACAGGATCTCCCGGCGCATCCCGTAGATGACCTCCCGCTGCTTGTTCATCACGTCGTCGTACTCGAGGAGGTGCTTGCGGATCTCGAAGTTGTGCGTCTCGACCCGTTTCTGGGCGTAGGCGATCTGCCGCGTCACCATCTTGCTCTCGATCGGCTCCGCCTCCTCCAATCCGAGCCGATCCATGATCTTCTGGATCCGCTGGGACCCGAAGATCCGGAGCAGGTCGTCCTCCAGCGAGAGGTAGAAGCGGGAGGATCCCGGGTCGCCCTGGCGGCCGGCGCGCCCGCGGAGCTGGTTGTCGACCCGGCGGGACTCGTGTCGCTCGGTGCCGATGATGTGCAGGCCCCAGAGCTTGACGACGCGCTCGTGCTCGGGCTCCGTGATCCGCCGGGCGTCGGCCAGCGCACGCGCCCCCTCCTCAGGCGGCGCCGACAGCGGGTCGAGCCACTTCTTGCTCAGGATCTCTTTGGCC
>JACQWB010000149.1 GCA_016209385.1 Candidatus Rokuibacteriota bacterium | reverse complement strand
TCGTTGGGACGCCCGCAAGTCACGTCGTGAATCCCAAGGCGGACGTCCACCTCTTCGGCCATGAGGTGAATCCGGATACCTGGGCGGTCATCAAATCGGATATGATGATGCTACGGACATACGGCCACGACGCCGACAATATCGAGTTCGGGAGCACCCTCTCGAACGACCGCCACCCGCGCCGCAGGTTTGACTACCTGATCGCCAACCCGCCCTACGGCAAAGATTGGAAGCGGGATCAGGAGCCGGTAGAGAAAGAGCATGAGCGGGGCCCGTCCGGCCGCTTCGGGGCGGGGCTTCCCCGGATCAGCGACGGTCAGCTCCTGTTCCTCCAGCACATGCTGGCCCATATGGAACCGCCGGGGGACGGGGGCTCCCGGGTGGCCATCATCATGAACGGCTCGCCGCTCTTCACGGGGGACGCCGGGAGCGGTGAAAGCGAGATCCGCCGCTGTATCCTGGAGAACGACTGGCTCGAAGCCCTCATTGCCATGCCCGAGCAGCTCTTCTACAACACCGGCATCGCGACCTACGTCTGGGTGTTGACCAACCGGAAGGCGCGCGCGCGGAAGTGGAAGGTCCAGCTCGTTGACGCCACGTCGTTCTGGGCGCCCATGCGCCGGAGCCTGGGGGACAAGCGCCGGGAGATCCCGCCCGAGAAGGCCTGGGACATCGTGAGGATCCTCAAGGACTTCAGGGATGGCGACACACGCCTCGTGACCCAGGACGGCAAGGAGGGAGAGGTCGTCGTGTCCAAGATCTTCCCGACGACCCACTTCGGCTACCGCAAGATCACGGTCGAGCGGCCGCTCCGGCTCAACTTCCAGGCGAGCAAGGAGCGCATCGCCCGCCTGGACGAAGAGTCGGCGTTTCGGAGTCTTGCCCGGAGCTCGAAGAAGGACCCCAAAGCCAGGGCTCGGGAGGAGGGCGAGGGGCGCGCGCTCCAAGAGGCGATCCGGAAAATGCTGGCCGGCATGCCGGGGACCCTCTTCAAGGACAGGGAGAAGTTCCTGGGCGCCCTGAAGACCGCCGCCAGGAAGGCCGAGATGAAGATCACCGCTCCCGCCCATCTCGCGGTTGACCCTGACCTCGTGTATGTGACGACCCGGCTCGAAGGAACGAGGACGCGCTTTCTGCCTTTCAACCAGGGCAGGTTCGGTGGGGCCGGGAACCCGCCCGTTCTGCCAGCGGAGTCGGGTTACGCCACGGCGTACCTCTGGGAGAGGATCTGGGCCCGAGACAGCGTCCTGAACCTGATCCAGCACTTCATCCACGGGGTGGAGGAAGAGGACGAGGCGGGGAGACCGACAGGCCGCCGGAGCCTCATCTTCCCCCGCTACCACCAGCTCGATGCCGTGCGGCGACTCGTCGCCCATGCCCGTGAGCACGGACCGGGGGAGCGATACCTTGTCCAGCACTCGGCCGGGAGCGGCAAGTCGAACTCGATCGGCTGGCTCGGCCACCAGCTTTCGGTGCTCCACGATGCTCATGACCGCCGGGTCTTCGACTCGATCATCGTCATCACCGACCGGCGGGTCCTCGACCGCCAGCTCCAGCGCACCGTCCAGGCCTTCGAGCAGATGCCGGGCGTGGTGGAGAACATCGACAAGACCTCCCGCCAGCTCAAGGAGGCCCTGGAGTCGGGGAAGACGATCATCGTGACAACGCTCCAGAAGTTCCCCGTGATCGCCGACGAGATGGGAGGCCTCCCCCAGAAGCGGTTCGCAGTCATCGTTGACGAGGCTCACTCCTCGCAGACGGGGGAGAGCGCCAAGCACCTGAAGAAGGTACTGGCGACGGGGAGCCTGGACGAGGCGGAGCGGGAGGAGGGCGAGGAAGGGGAGGACCTGGAAGATCGGATCGTGGCCGAGGTGAAGGCCAGGGGGCGGCTCCCCAACGTCTCCTATTTCGCCTTCACGGCCACCCCCAAGGCCAAAACCCTGGAGCTCTTCGGCACCCGGCGCACGGACGGGAGGTTCGAGGCCTGGAGCCTCTACAGCATGCGCCAGGCTATCGAGGAGGGGTTCATCCTCGATGTCCTGGAGCACTACACAACCTACAAGGTGTACTGGCGGCTCCTGAAGAAGATCTCGGACGACCCCCGGTACGACCGGGACAAGGCTAGCTACCTGCTCCGGTCGTTCGTGGACCTCCACGAGCACGCGATCCGGAAGAAGATCGAGATTGTGGTGGAGCACTTCCACGGGCAGGTGGCCCACCGGATCGGGGGGAGAGCCAAGGCGATGATCGTCACCCGCTCGCGGCTCCACGCGGTGGGGTACAAGCTCGCGCTGGACCAGTACCTCCGGGAGAAGGGCTATCCCTACAAAGCCCTCGTGGCCTTCTCGGGCACTGTGCGAGACGGGGGAGTGGACTACACCGAGTCGAACATGAATGGCTTCCCCGAGGCCCAGACCGCCGGGACGTTTGAGCGTTCCGAGTACCGGTTCCTGGTCGTCGCCGAGAAGTTCCAGACGGGCTTCGACCAGCATCTGCTCCACACCATGTACGTGGACAAGAAGCTGAGCGGGGTCAACGCTGTCCAGACCCTCTCCAGGCTGAACCGGACCTACCCGGACAAGGCCGAGACCGTGGTTCTGGATTTTGCCAACGAGGCCGACGATATCCAGAAAGGCTTCCAGCCGTACTACGAGAGGACGCTTCTTTCGGAGGCCACCGACCCGAACCTCCTTTACGACCTCGAGCGGCAGCTCTTCGGCTTCCACATCTTCTCCCAGGTTGAGGTGGATGCCTTCGCCCGTCTTTACTTCGCTCCCAGGTCCACCCAGGACCAGCTCTATGCAGCGCTCCGGCCGGTGGTGGATCGGTTCGTGGAGCTGACGGAAGACGAGCAAGCGGACTGCCGGGGTAAGCTGGCCGACTACGTCCGGCTCTACGCCTTCCTGTCTCAGATCCTGACCTTCACCGACGCGGATCTTGAGAAACTGTACGTCTTCGGGCGCCTCTTGCGCCGGTACCTGCCGGCCAGCCGAGAGGAGCTGCCGCGCGAGATCCAGCAGAACGTGGACATGGAGTCCTACCGCATCCAGCGTCGGCACACGGGGAAGATCGGCCTGGAGCGCGGTCAGGGAGAGGTTGAGCCGATCGGAGTCAAGCCGGCCCAGGGACCGGCGCCCGAGGAGATCGAGCTGCTTTCCCAGATCATCCGGGAGCTCAACGAGCGGTTCGGGACCGACTTTACCGAGGAGGACCGGGTCTTTATCCAGCAGCTCGAGGACAAGCTCGCCGGGGACCCATCCCTCACGGCGAGCGTGCGGACGAACACGCCGGAGAACGCTCGCCTCACGTTCGACCTTATCGTGAACGACCGCCTCCAGGACATGGTCGAGACGAACTTCAAGTTCTACAAGCGCGTCACTGACGATCGGGAATTCGCCAAGTTCTTCTTGGACTGGCTGTTCGAGCGGTTCAGATCAAAGGTGATCAAGCCCTGAGCTCGTCCATGCGCCGGACCAAGATCGTCTGCACGATCGGACCAGCGAGCGCGTCTCCGGAAACCCTTGACGCCCTCGTGAGCGCCGGGATGGACGTCGCGCGGCTCAACTTCTCCCACGGCAGCCACGCCGAGCACGCCGAGGTGATCCGGCGGCTCAGGGAAAGGGAGGGGCGCTGGAAGAAGCCCGTCGCGATCCTCCAGGACCTTCAGGGGCCGAAGGTGCGCCTCGGTACCTTCGCGGGCGGGAGCGCCGTCGTCGCGTCGGGGCAGCCCTTCACGCTCACGCCTGAGCCGTGCCTCGGCACTGCCGCGCGGGCCACGATCAGCCATCCCGAGCTCGTTGGCGTGCTGAAGGCCGGCGACCCGATCTGGCTCGGGGACGGCATGGTCCAGCTCCGGGTGGACGCCGTCGAGGGTGAGGAGATCCGGTGTCGCGTCGTGGCGGGCGGGACGCTGTCGGACCACAAGGGAGTCTCGTTCCCACGACTCGCGGTCCCGGTCTCGTGCCTGACGGACAAGGACCGCCAGGACCTCACGTTCGGGATCCAGCACGGGGTCGACTACGTGGCGGTCTCCTTCGTGCGATCGGCGGCCGACATTCAGGAGGTGAGGAAGTTTCTCCACCAGCATGGCGCCGACGTCCCGGTCGTCGCCAAGCTCGAGCGCGGGGAGGCTGTGGCCAACCTCCCCGAGATTCTGGCCCTGGTGGACGCCGTGATGGTGGCGCGTGGGGACCTGGGCATGGACGTCCCGCTGGAGGAGGTGCCGATCATCCAGAAAGAGGTGATCCGCCGGGCACGCCTCGCGAAGGTGCCGGTCATCGTGGCGACCCAGATGCTCGAATCCATGGCGACCCATCCCCGCCCCACGCGCGCCGAGGTCTCCGACGTGGCCACGGCGATCTTCGACGGTGCAGACGCCATCATGCTCTCGGCCGAGACGGCGACCGGCCAGCATCCCGTGGAGGCGGTGGAGGTCATGGGCCGGATCGCCGAGCGGGCCGAGCAATCGCTCCCGCTGAAACACGTGGACCGCCGGCGGCAGGAGGTCTATGGCTTCCCGGGGGCGATCTCCGACGCGGCCTGTCACGCCGCGCGCACGCTCAAGGCGCGGGCGATCGTGGCCTTCACGCAGTCGGGGTTCACGGCCCGCCTCATCTCTCACGAGCGCCCCGAGGTGCCCGTTATCGCGCTGACCCCCGACGTCGCGGTCCAGCGGCGCCTCGCGCTCTTCTGGGGGGTGTCCTCCCGGCTCATCAGGAAGGTCGAGACCACCGACGAGATGATCGAGGAGGTGGAGGCGACGCTGCTCGGCGATGGCTCGGTCAAGCCTGACGATGTGCTCGTCATCATCTCGGGCGCTCCGATGTGGGTCACGGGGACGACGAACTTATTAAAGCTCCACCGGGTCGGCGAGCGCCGCTAGTGCCGTGCCAACTAACTTCGCCTTACTTCGTCCTCGGTCGTCGCCGATCCTCACGTACAACTGCGTACGCTCCGGTCGGCTCCTCCCTGCGTCCTCGTCATGCTCGTTATTTGGCCCGGCACGCCGAACTCTCCGTTCAGTTGCATGCAATTTGTTGGAGGCCCCGTAGCCTCAGGACAGGGTCGCCCGGTTGGTGTTAACCTGATTCTCCGGCAGTGGTCGGGGCGAGTCCAGACCTCATCGTTTCGGCATGCTCAAGGAGGAGGACACGAACATGAGCAATCATCGGGTGAGTTTCATGACGCGTCGCCGATTTGTGCGCTTGGGGGCGGGCGCTGGCGCCGGACTGCTCTTCGGTTTGGGATCGCCGCGGCGCTCGCAGGCGGCGAAGACGCTCCGCCTCTTGACGCCCGAGGCCGATCCCGGGCAGATCAAGGCCTGGAACGCGGTCTTCGAGGATTTCGGCGCGAAGCACAAGGACATCACCGCCAAGGGCGAATACGCCAAGTGGGACGACATCACCAAGAAGCTCGCCGCCGACATTGCGGCCGGGTCCCCGCCGGAGATCGTCGCCGGCGGCAGCAACCCCTCGTTCGTCGCTGCGCAGGTCAAGCGCGGGCTGGTGCTCGATCTGGCCCCCCTCATCGACGCCCTCGGACGGGCAGACTTCCAGGAGGCGGCCCTCAAGGTCTGGCAGTACGGCGGCATCCAGATGGCGATCCCGTATGGCGGCCAGTGGCCGGTGCTCTGGTACCGGAAGGACCTCCTGGCCGAAAAGGGGCTGAAGCCGCCGGTGACCTGGGACGACTACCGGGCGGTGGGAGAAAAGCTCACCGATCCGGCGAAGGGGACCTACGGCGCCGTCTTCAGCGCGGGACGGACCTGGAACACGCACCTGATGGCGCTCATCACCATCTGGAGCGCGGGAGGCCTGCTGTTCGACGAGAAGCTCAACGTCGTGTTCGATTCCCCCGAGACCCGACGGGCCCTGACCTACTACGGGGAGATGGCGACCAGGTTCTCCCCGCCCGATGTCGGGCAGTACGGCTTCCGCGAAGCTTCCGCGGCCTTCACCTCCGGGAAGACGGCGACCACCTTCTACTGGGGCCGGGTCCTCTCCCACCTCTACGCCCAGGCTCCCCAGCTGCTCCCGAAGAGCGCGACCGCGCACATCCCGCGGGACAAGCAGTACCGCACCACGCTCCACTTCGACGAGTTCTACGTCTACAGGAACGCCGCGGGCGCGAAGGAGGCGGTCGAGCTGGTCAAGTTCATGCTCCAGGCCGAGCAGCTCACCCGTCTTCTGTCGCCGGTGGCAGGTCATGTCGTCCCCACTCGGAAGAGCGTCGAGCGCCTCTACGGCCAGCATCAGTGGCTCAAGGAGAACCCGGAGATCGTGCCGAGCCTGATCACCCCCATCGACTTCGCCATCTCGCCGACCCACGAGTCGAGGCATCACCCATTCAACTACAAGTACCTCGCCGTCGAGGAGAAGAACGTTCTCACCGACTGCGTCCAGAAGATCGTGATCGGCAAGGAGCCAGTCGGCAAGGCCGTCGAGTGGGCCCACAGGCAGATGGTGGAGGTGACCCGGGACATCAGAGGGTAGGGAGAGACGGGGCGGCTCGTCGGCGAACCCAGGCGGGCCGCCCACCCGGCCATGACCGCCCGCCTCATCGAACGGAACCTCGGGCCCGTCCTGCTGCTCCCGAGCCTGGTGTTCTTTGTCGCGCTCCTCCTCTATCCCCTCGGGTACGGGATCTACACGAGCCTGTTCAACCGCCACCTGCTGGACGTGAGCGGGACGTTCGTCGGGCTCGGCAACTATATCTGGCTTCTCACTAACCCGGAGTTCTGGGAGGCCCTCTGGCACAGCGTGTTCTGGGCTGGCGCCACGGTCGGCTTCCAGCTGATCCTGGGCACGGCGGCTGCCCTGCTCCTCCACCAGCCGTTTCGAGGCCGGTCGATCGCGCGCGGGCTCATCCTGTTCCCCTACATGACGCCGATCGTCTCCGTCGTTCTCGTGTGGATCCTGCTCTACAACGCGCTGTACGGCGTGCTCAACTACCTCTTGCTCCAGCTCGGGCTGATCAGCCGGCCGCTTGCGTGGCTGGCCCACCCGGACACCGCGCTCTGGAGCGTGATCCTCGTGGCGACGTGGAAATACTTCCCGTTCGTCGTCGTGATGGTGCTGGCGCGGCTGCAGGTGATCCCGCAGGAGCTGTACGAGGCCGCGCGGGTTGACGGCGCGGGCGCGGGTGCCCGGTTCCTGGAAATCACCCTGCCGCAGATCCGCGACGTGCTGGTGGTTGTGGCGCTGCTCCGGACGATCTGGATGTTCAACAACTTCGAGGTCGTGTTCCTCCTCACGGGGGGAGGTCCGCTCCGGGCCACCATGACCTTGCCGATCCTGGTCTACGAGCAAGCCTTCGGTCTCTATGAGGTCGGCCGCGGTTCCGCGGTGGCAGTGGTCATGTTCTTCTTTCTCGTAGCGGTCATGCTGCTCTACTTCCGGCTCTTTCCCAAGGAGGAGTTCGCGTGAGGACCCGTAGGGGCCGATGGGTCGCCCGGTTCCGGGCCTTCCAGCATTACGGCCTCGCGCTGCTCCTGCTGGGTGTCGTCTGTTTCCCGCTCTACTGGATGTCCGTGACCTCGCTGAAGCCGCAGCAGGAGGTCTTCCAGGTGCCGCCCTCGTGGATCCCGCGCACCTGGACGCTCCGGAACTACAACGATCTGCTGACCCTCACGGACTTTGCGCGGCTTTTCTTCAACAGCGTGAAGGTGGGCCTGTTCAGCACCGTCCTCTCCCTGGTCGTCGGCACGCTGGGGGCCTTCGCCCTGGCGCGCTTCTCGTTCCGCGGCAAGGAGCTGTTTGGAGGCTCGGTGCTGCTGGCGTACATGTTCCCGGGCGCGCTCCTGGCGATTCCGCTCGTCATGCTCTTCGCCCGCCTCAGGCTCTCCAACAGCCACACCGGCCTGACGCTCTCCTACATGACCTTCGCGGTGCCCTTTATCATGTGGGTGCTGCGGGGCTTCTTCCGCGCGATCCCGCGCGACTACGAGGAGGCCGCCATGATCGACGGGGCGTCCCGGTGGGGCGCCTTCGTGCGCGTGGTCCTTCCCCAGGCGATGCCCGGGATCATCGCCACGGGGATCTTTGCGTTTATCTTCGCCTGGAACGAGTACCTCTTCGCCCTCCTCCTGATTTCCGACGAGTCGCTCCGGACGCTGCCCCCGGGCCTGATGCGCTTCCTGTCGGCCACCGATGTGAACTGGGGGCTGATGATGGCCGCTTCGGTGCTGGTCACGCTGCCGATGGCGCTCGTCTTCGGCTTCATCCAGCGCCACCTCGTGACAGGGATCGGGGCCGGTGGAGTCAAGGGCTGAGGAGCGCGGTGATCCTGGATCAGCAAGGGTTTCGGCAGCTCACACACAGAGCGATGCTTGGACCGCCCGAATGGGCGGAGGAGGCAACACGATGAAGAGCGAGCTGTTCATCGGCGGTAGCTGGCGCGCGCCGCTCTCAGGCGAGACCTACGCCACGGTCAACCCCGCGACGGAGGAGGAGAGCGCGCGGGTGGGCAAGGGCGACGAGCGCGACATCGACTTGGCGGTGCAGGCCGCACGGAAGGCTTTCGACTCTGGCCCCTGGCCGAAGATGAGCGCAGCCGAGCGGGGCCGCATCGTCTGGAAGCTCGCGGACCTGATCATGGCGAACCTGGACGAGATGGCGCGGTTCGAGAGTCTCTGCACGGGGAAGACCCTCTTCGACTCGGGCAAGGTCGAGATCCCGTTCGCCGCCGAGGTCTTCCGCTACTACGCGGGGTGGGCGACCAAGATCCACGGGGAGACCCTCGCCCTCCGCGAGGGCGCCTTCACGTTCACGCTCCGCCAGCCCATCGGCGTCGTGGGGGCGATCGTTCCCTGGAACTTCCCGTTCCTCCTCGCATCGTGGAAAATCGCCCCGGCCCTCGCGGCCGGCAATACGGTGGTCCTGAAACCGGCGTCGCTGACGCCACTGACAGCGCTCAAGTTCGCCGAGCTCTGCGCGGAGGCCGGGCTTCCCGAGGGCGTGTTCAACGTCGTCACCGGCCCCGGCTCCAAGGTCGGGATGGCGCTGGTGCGTCATGCGGGTGTGGACAAGATCGCGTTTACGGGTTCGACGGAAGTCGGCAAAAAGATCATGAGCGAGGCGGCGGGCACGCTCAAACGCGTCTCCCTCGAGCTGGGCGGCAAGTCGCCGAACATCGTCTTCGCCGACGCTGACATGGAGGCGGCCGTGAGGGGGGCGATGACCGGCATCTTCTATAACAAGGGCGAGGTCTGCGCCGCCGGCTCCCGGCTTTTCCTCGAGGAGAAGATCCACGACGAGTTCGTCGCCAAGCTGACCGACCGGGTCAAGGGGCTCAAGGTCGGCGATCCCATGGACAAGGCGACGCGGATGGGCCCCGTGGTCTCCAAGCAGCAGATGGAGACTGTACTTTCGTACATCGAGGCCGGAAAGCAGGAGGGCGCGCGCGTGGTGACGGGTGGCGGCCAGGCCAAGGTGGGGAACGGCAAGGGCTTCTTCATCGAGCCCACCATCTTCGACCAGGTCTCGAACCGGATGAAGATCGCGCGCGAGGAGATCTTCGGGCCGGTCCTCTCGGTGATCCCGTTCAAGGCGATCGAGGAGGGGATTGCGGAGGGGAACACGACGACCTACGGGCTCGCCGCGGCCGTGTGGACACGCGACGTGGCGAAGGCGCTCCGCGCGGCACGGGCGCTCCGCGCCGGCACGGTCTGGGTGAACGCCTACAACCTCTACGACGCCGCGCTGCCCTTCGGCGGGTTCAAGGAGTCCGGGTTCGGGCGGGAGCTGGGCTCGGCGGGGCTCGAGCTCTACACCGAGGTCAAGACCGTCTGGGTCGATCTCTCCTGACGCCGCGCCTCCGACGCCGGATCGTCCTTCTCGCGCTGGCTGTCGCGCTCGCGCCTTCTGACGCGTCGGCGGCGGTCCAGCGCGTCGAGGTCGAGATGCGCGAGACCGTGCTCGGCAGCGCAGCCTTCGGCGCGGCGGGCCCGTACGAGAAGCTCGCCGGCAGGATCTTCTTCGCCTTCGATCCCGCCAATCCCGCGAACGCGCGGATCGCCGATCTTGAGCGGGCGCCCCGGAACGCCGCGGGCCTGGTCGAGGCCCGGGCAAACTTCATGGTCCTCAAGCCCAAGGAGCCGCGCGCGGGGCGTGGCGTCGCGCTCCTCGAGGTGAGCAACCGGGGCGGGAAGGCGGCGCTCCCGTACTTCAACGGCGCGCGCTGGAACCTCGATCCCACCACGCCCGAGGACTTTGGTGACGGCTTGCTCATGCGCCAGGGCCTGACGGCGATCTGGGTCGGCTGGCAGTTCGACGTTCCGCTCCAGTACGGTCTCCTGCGCCTCGACGTGCCTGTGGCGACGGGCGACGGCGCGCCGGTCGAGGGCCTGGTCCGGAGCGACTGGACGGTCGACCGGACCGTCAGGACGTTGAGCCTCGGCCACCGCAACCACGTGTCCTATCCCGTGCACGACCCGGGGCGTCCCGATAACGTGCTGACCGTTCGCGACGGTCGCCTGGCGCCGCGCCGCGTTGTCCCGCGCGATCAGTGGCGCTTCGCGCGGGAGGCGGGCGGCGAGGTCGTCGAGGACCGCGGGCACATCCACATGCCCGCCGGCTTTCTAGCGGGGAAGATCTACGAGCTGGTCTACCGCGGCCGGAACCCCGTCGTGGCGGGGCTGGGCCTCGCCGCTGTGCGGGACGTCGTTTCGTACGCCAAGTACGATTCCAGGAGCCTCTTCCCGGCGAAGGCCGGGATCGCCGTCGGGATCTCCCAGACCGGTCGGTTCCTGCGCCAGTTCATCTACGAGGGGTTCAACACCGACGAGCAGGGGCGGAAGGCCTTCGACGGGATGCTGATCCACACGGCGGGCGCCGGGCGCGGGAGCTTCAACCACCGCTTCGCCCAGCCGTCGCGGGACGCCCAGCGCTACTCCTCGTTCTTCTACCCGGTAGATCTGTTTCCGTTCACCGGCCGGGCTCAGCGGGATCCCGAGACCGGGAGGAGCGACGGTCTCTTCGCCCGTCAGAGCCAGGACCACCTCCCGAAGGTCTTCTACACGAACACCGGCTACGAGTACTGGGGGCGCGCGGCGTCACTCATCCACACGACGGTGGACGGGCGGGCCGATACCGAGCTGCTTTCGAACGAGCGCGTCTATCATCTCGCGGGCGGCCAGCACTTCGTGGGGTCGTTCCCACCCGCATCCCGCGCAGCCGGCGAGGGAGTGAGGGCTTACCGGGGCAACCCGCTCGACTTCCTGGTCTCGCTCCGCGCCCTGCTCGTGCGTCTGACAGCGTGGGTGGCTGACGGGGTCGAGCCGCCTCCGAGCAGTCACCCGCGGATCGATGCCGGCTCGCTGGTGTCGATCGACCGGGTCAGGTTCCCGAAGATCCCCGGGGTGCCGCTCCCGAGGTTGATCCACGAGGCCTACCGTGTGGACTACGGTCCGCACTGGGCGAGGGGGATCATCACCCTCGAGCCGCCAGTACTCGGCAAAGCCTTCCCGTCGCTGGTCTCCCAGGTGGACGACCTCGGCAACGAGGTCGCCGGCGTCAGGGGCGTGGAGCTGCTCGCGCCCCTCGCGACGTACACCCCGTGGAACCTGAGAACCGGGTTTCCCGGCGCGACGGATGAGCTGACGGATTTTCTCGGCACCTACATCCCGTTGCCCCGTACCGAGGCGGAGAGAGCGCGGAGCGGCGATCAGCGCCCGAGCATCGAGAAGCTCTATCCGACGCGAGCCGACTACCTTCGCGCGGTGTCAACAGCCGCCGCGACGCTGGCGAAGGCCGGGTACCTGCTCGCCGAGGATCTCCCGCGGGTCCACGATCGCGCCGCGCGCCACTGGGACTGGTCCGTGCAACGCTGAGGGCGCTTGAGGTAGAATGGCAGCGCTTTTCACCCGAACACCCGAACCCCGGAGGGCACGGCCATGGCGTACAAGACGCTCCTGTTCGAGATCAAGGATCAGGTCGGCACCGTCACCCTGAACCGGCCGGAGGCCTACAACGCGCTGAACCTGACCCTGGCGCGCGAGCTCTTCGACGCGTCGCTGGAGCTGGACGAGAATCCGGACGTCCGCTGTATCGTCGTCACCGGAGCCGGCAAGGCGTTCTGCGCTGGCGGCGACGTCAAGGACTTCGCCGACAACCTGCCGCGGATCGGGATCCTGGTCAAGGAGCTGACGACGTACCTCCACGGAGCTGTCTCGAGGCTGGTGAGGAGCCAGAAGCCGGTGATCATGGGCGTCAACGGCGTCGCGGCCGGCGGCGGGCTCTCCCTCGCGCTCTCGGGCGACCTCGTGATCGCGGCCGAGTCGGCGCGCTTCACGATGGCCTACTCGAAGATCGCGGCGACGCCCGACGGCTCGTCGAGCTATTTCCTCCCCCGGCTGATCGGGCTCAGGCGCGCCATGGAGCTCTATTTCACGAACCGCGTCCTCAGCGCGCGCGAGGCGCTCGAGTGGGGGCTGGTCACGCGCGTCGTCGCCGACGCCGAGTTCTCCGAGGCGCTACGAAGCCTGGCGCGAGAGCTCGCCCAGGGGCCCACGCTCGCCTTCGGCGGGGCCAAGCTCCTCTTCCACCAGTCCACCCACGAGAGCCTGGAGACCCAGATGGAGCTGGAGTCCCAGGCCATTGCCCGGAGCGGCCACACCGAGGACTTCAGGGACGGCGTCACCGCGTTCGCCCAGAAGAAGACCCCCACGTTCAAGGGCAGGTAGGGGGATTGCGGCATGAAGTTAGGGATCAATCTTCCCCATTTCGCCACGTTTCCCTCGCAACTACATGAACCTCGACCTCTTCTACGGTCTTCCCGAGCTTGGGCGGGAGACGCTGGATTCGGTCCTCGGAACCATGGAGCGCTTCGTGCGCGTGATCGCTCCCCAGGTCGTGGGCTGAAGGGGAACCGATGGGCGCGCACCGAGGGCGCCGGAGGTGGCTCCGGCGCCCGTCGCGACGCCGGCAATTACCGGGAATCGCCCCGCGGACCACTGGGCCCGGGCGTCGCCTCCTCGTCGGTCGGCAAGGCTTGTTTCGAAGCCGTCGCTCGTTTCCGACGACGGATTCTGTCGAAGATCACGTGGTAAAACGCGATGCAGATAAACGCCAGAACGATTATCACAATGCCAACGAGCCGTTCCGTCCAGCCCATTTCCATGGCGCGCCTCCGCGATGAGTAGTCGGAGCCCCGGGTCAGGGTAACCCTATGCTGCCCAGCCCGAAGCTTGGATTGAGACGACCGGGAGGCTACGCGGTGGGAGGGGGCCTGATGATCCGGGGGGAACTGGCAGGGCTCTGGGCCGAGGCTGGCCACTCGGCCAGGAAGAGGCGTCCCGAACAGGAACCGGCCGACGCGGTGATATGATCGCAGGCCTGGAGGGCCGGATCGATGCGCGGGGGAGTCAGCGAGGCGGCGTCCTCGACCGCCTGGCTCGCGGGATTGTCCCACGAGAGGATCGAATCCCAGACCTCATCGACGATGGCCAGACCGTACTGCACCTGGGCCAGAAGCATCAGGCCGATGAAGAGGAGAGCCAAAACGACCGAGCGTCTTGCCGCCATCGATTGCACTATGCGAGCGATGTCGGGGAACTGTCAAGCCCGGTCACCTGTGGTGAGGCCTGAGACCCGCTGGCCCGCTGCCGTCGGGCGCCGCGGGGTGGTTGCGTCGCCGCATCCGCTGGCCACGCCCGGCCCTCGGGGTGTGACGTGAGCGTGAAGGCCGCGAACGCTGACGCTGTGAGCCGACTCGTCGCGGCGGAACCGGTGCTCGTGGACTGCGTCCCCGCCGCCGAGGCCCTCGGGCTCGAGGCCCACGCGGTGCTCCACGCGGGGCCGCCGATCGAATGGGACGCGATGTGCCCGCCGCTCCAGGCCGCGGTCATGGGCGCGCTCAGATACGAGGGCTGGGCCGGGAGTGAACCCGAGGCGGCCGAGCTGGCGGCGCGCGGGCGGGTGAGGTTCGAGCCGTGCCACCATCGGGGCGCGGTCGGGCCGATGACGGGCCTGATCACGCGCTCGATGCCGGTCTTCGTCGTCGAGAACCGAGCGCTCAGCAACCGCGCCTCGGCGACGATCAACGAGGGGTTGGGGCGCGTGCTCCGCTTCGGCGCCAACGATGAGGGCGTCCTCACGCGCCTGGCCTGGCTCAGGGACGAGGCCGGCCCGCTCCTCGGACGCGCGCTCCGTCGCGCGGGCGGGATCCCGCTCAGGCCGCTCATGGCGCAGGCGCTCCGCATGGGCGACGAGATGCACCAGCGGAACGTCGCCGCGTCGTCGCTCTTCGTGCGCGCGATCCTTTCCCCGCTCGTGCGCGAGGCATCGGGCCCGGAGCTCGCCCGGCTCGCCGACTTTATCGTCGGCAACGACCAGTTCTTCCTGAACCTGGTGATGGCGGCGGCCAAGGCGGCGACGGACCCGATCCTCGGGATCCGCGGCGCGACGGTAGTCGCCGCGATGGCGCGGAACGGCACGGAGTTCGGCATCCGGGTGGCCGGCTGCGGGGAGCGCTGGTTCACGGCGCCGGTCAATACCCCCGAGGGGCTCTTCTTCCCGGGGTTCGGGCCGGAGGACGCGAACCCGGACCTCGGTGACTCGGCCATCGTGGAGACGATCGGCCTCGGGGGCATGGCGATGGCCGCCTCGCCGGCCGTCGCCGGGTTCGTCGGCGCCGGCGGCCTGGCCGAAGCGCTCAGGATCACGGAGGAGATGCGGGAGATCACCCTGGGCGAGCACCCGCATTTCAGGATCCCGACCCAGGACGAGCGCGGGGTCCCGGTCGGCATCGACGTGCGCCGCGTCGTCGCGACGGGCATCACGCCGCTCATCAACACCGGGATCGCCGGCCGGAAAGCCGGCGTGGGTCAGGTGGGCGCGGGGGTCGTCCGGGCGCCGCTCGGCTGCTTCACGGCGGCCCTGGAGGCGCTCGCCGCGCCCTCGGCCTGAGGTCGCACTGAGGAGGCGCCATGGGACGGCTGGACGGGAAAACGGCGGTCGTGACGGGTGGGAACACGGGGATCGGACGCGAGGTCTGCCTGGCCTTCGCCGCCGAGGGGGCCGACGTCGCGGTGAACTACATCGCCCGCGAGCCGGATGCTCGGAGCCTGGTCGAGGCGATCCAGGGGAAAGGCCGGCGCGCCCTCGCCGTCAAGGCGGACGTGACCCGGGAGGACGACGTCCGGGTGATGGTGGACCGGGTCCTCCAGGCCTTCGGCCGCATCGATGTCCTCGTCAACAACGCCGGGATCCAGAAGGCCCAGGCGATCACCGAGATGAGCGTGGAGGACTGGGACCGGATGATGGCCGTGCATCTCCGCGGCACTTTCCTCTGCTGCCGCGCGGTGGTCCCGCACATGCAGGCGCGCGGGACCGGGAGGATCATCAACATGTGCTCGCAGCTCGCCTACACCGGCCGGGCGCGCTATACGGCCTACTCCGCGGCCAAGGGCGGCATCGTGACCTTCACCCGCTCCCTCGCCCAGGAGCTCGCGCCCGCGATCCAGGTGAACGCCGTCGCCCCGGGGCTCGTGGACACCGGCTTCGATCCGCTTCCCGAGGAGCGCAAGCGCGAGATCGCCGCGGCGCTGCCGCTCAAGCGGCTCGGCCGCCCTAACGACGTGGCCCCCGTGTTCGTCTTCCTGGCCTCGGACGAGGCGCGCTACTTCTGCGGCCAGACGCTCGGGCCGAACGGCGGGGAAGTCATGCCGTGAGGAAGGTTTCGCTTGACGCCCGTGGCCGCCCGGGACCACAATTCGGGCGGTGGGGAAGCGGGCACGACCCGGGGAGGTCGCATGCGGCTGCTGGTCATCAACCCCAACAGCTCGGAGACAGTAACGGCCGCGATCATGCAGTCGGCGCGCCGGGGCGCGGCGCCCGAAACCGAGCTGATCGGCGTCACGACCAAGGGCGGGACGCGCAACATCGACTCCGCCTTCGGCGACTACCTGTCCGGCGCCTACATGATCCGGACCTGCCTCGAGGCGGTGAAGCTCCACCGGCCCGATGCGGTCGTCCTCGCCGGCTTCGGCCGCGTCGGGATCGACGCGCTCAAGGAGGCCCTCGACATCCCGGTCGTCTCCATCTCGGAGGCGTCCATGGCGGTCGCCGCGCTCCTCGGCCACCGCTTCTCCACCCTGACGATGCTCGACCAGTTCATTCCCTACCAGCAGGACCTGGTCCGCTTCTACGGCTTCGAGGCCAAGTGCGCGTCGGTCCGCGCGATCAACGTCAACGTCGAGGAGTGCGTGACGAACCGGGAGGAGACGCTGCGCCAGCTCAAGGCGGAGATCCAGAAGGTGGTGGCGGAGGACCGCGCGGAGGTCGTGATCCTCGCCTGCGCCGGGCTGTGCGGCTACGACGCGGAACTCTCGCGCCTCGCGGGGGTCCCGGTCATCGACCCCGTCGCCGTCGGAGTCAAGGTCGCCGAAGGTCTGGTCGCCCTCGACCTCAGGCACTCGAAGGTCCGCAAGTTCGCCCACCCGCCCCAGGACCTCGAGGCGTATCTCTAGGCGCGTGGCGGAGTAATGCCCTTCGAGCGCGGACTTGGCCCGCGCAACCGATTCCTGGGGGAGGCCTCGGAGGGGGCCCGGGTACCCACGCCGAAGGCGTGGGTGTCCCCCTCCGATTGTGCGGCGGGGCCCTGCGCCCCATCGCGTCAGAGGAGGAAGACCATGAAAGCCTTACTCGCGCTCGCGGTCACGCTCGTCCTGGCCACGCCGGCCAGCGCGCAGCAGGTCAAGATCCGCTTCGCGGGAAACCTGCCGCCAGAGAACTCGAACTCGCGGGCCATGGAGGTCTTCAAGCACGAAGTGGAACGGCTGTCGGCCGGCGGCATGCTGGTGGACACATTCCCGGCGATGCAGCTCGGAGGCGCCAAGGACAACCTCGACCAGGTGAAGACCGGTACCCTCCAGGCCGCCTACCTGTCCACGGCCTTCATGACCGGCTTCGTGTCGAAGCTCGGCGTGTTCAACCTGCCGTTCATCTTCAAGGATCGCGAGACGGCCTTCCGCGTCCTCGACGGGCCCATCGGCAAGGAGATCGAGCGCGAGATGGAGAAGGCGGGCTTCAAGAACCTCGGGTTCTGGGAGAACGGCTGGCGGCACATGACGAACAGCAAGCGGCCGATCACGACGCGGGACGATCTCTCCGGGCTCAAGATCCGTCTCCAGAACAACAGCGTTCATCTCCGGACGTTCAAGCTGCTCGGCGCGAACCCGGTGCCGATGGACATCAAGGAGGTCTACTCGGCGATGCAGCAGGGCGTCATCGACGGGCACGAGAACCCCTTCTGCAACACCCTGAACCTGAAATTCTACGAGGTGCAGAAGTACCTCTCGGTGAGCGGCCACTTCTACGACCTGATGGGCGCCATCATGAACAAGCGCTTCTACGACGGGCTCTCCAAGGACCGGCAGGGGATCATCGACCGTGCCGCGCGCGGCGCGACCGAGTTCCAGCGGAAGCAGGCGGCCGAGGACGACCTGAAGTGCCTCGAGCAGCTCAAGCAGAAGGGCATGCAGGTCAACACGATGTCGCCGCCGGCGCTCGAGAAGTTCCGCGAGGTAACGCTTCCGGTATACAAGGAGTTCGAGAAGGAGCTGACGAAAGACCTCATCGACCGGTTCGCCGCGGCCAACCGCTAGACGTCACGCAAGAGACATGCCGGGTTCGAGCGCCCACCCGCCCCATCGGGGCGGGTCCCCGGCCGGCGCAATCGAAGGGGGAGGTGCCGGAGGGGGCCGTCGAGGCCCCCTCCGGTTTGTCGTCGATGTTCTGGCGGCGCTGACGCGGGTGGCCGTCGCGCTCGCGATGGGCGCGATGGCCACCGTCATCAGCACGGAGGTCTTCTTCCGCTACGTCCTGAACAGCTCCCTCTATTTCTCCGAGGAGCTGTCGCGCTTCTGCTTCATCTGGGCGGGCTTCCTCGGGGCGAGCCTGGCCCTGCGCGACGGCGGCCACATCGGTGTGACCCTGGTGGTGGACCGACTCTCGCCGGGCCTCCGCGAGTGGGCGCTTGCCGGGGCGCGGGTCCTCGTGCTGGCGCTGCTCCTGGTGGTGGTGGTGACTGGGGCCTCGGTGCTCCCCGACCAGTGGGAGCAGCAGACCTCCACCCTCGGCTTCAGCGTGTTCTGGTTCTACCTGGCGGTGCCCGTCGGAGCGCTGCTCATGGCGGTGCAGCTGCTCGGCCTCCTGTGCTCGCCGCGATCACGCTGACGTTCTTCGCCACGGCGCTCCTCGGGGTGCCGGTGGCCTTCGCGCTCGGCCTCTCGAGCCTGGCCGCCGTGCTCTTCTCCTCGGACCTGCCGCTCCGCATGATCCCCGAGCGGATGCTCGCGGCGGTTGACTCGTTCCCGCTGCTCGCCATCCCGCTCTTCATGCTGGCCGGGGAGCTGATGGAATCGGCCGGCATCCTCTCGCGCCTGGTCGAGTTCGCCCGCGTCCTCGTCGGGCATATCCGCGGGGGCCTGGCGCACGTGTGCGTGGTGTGCGAGATGATCCTCTCGGGCGTGACCGGCACCGCGGTCGGGGACGCCGCCGCGCTCGCCAGCGTCTTCCTCGGCCCGATGAAGCGGGAGTACGACGAGGAGTTCGGCGCCGGCGTCGTCGCGGCCGCGGCGAACATCGGGCCGATCATCCCGCCGTCGGCGGCGATGATCGTCTACGCCATCATGGCGGGGTCGAGCGTCTCGATCGCCGGCCTCTTCCTCGCGGGGATGGTGCCGGGAATCCTGATCGGGGGCGGCATGATGGCCCTCGCGTGGGCGATCGCGCGCCGCCGCGGCTACCCTGTGGCGGGGATGCGCCCCCGCGCCCGGGACGTGGCCCTTCGCACGTGGCAGGCGCTCCCGGTGCTGCTGATGCCGGTGGTCGTGATCGGGGGCATGGTCGGGGGCGTGTTCACTGCGACGGAGGCTGCGGCGATCGCGGTGGTCTACGCCCTCGTGGTGGGTTTCTTCGTCACACGCGAGCTGAGGCTGGCGCATCTCTGGCCCGCGCTCGTCCGGAGCGGCGCGACGACGTCGATCGTGGTCATCCTGATCGCGCTGGCATCATCGGTCACCTTCCTCCTGACCGTCGAGCAGGTGCCCGCGACGGTCGCCTCGTTCCTCAAGTCCGTTACGGCAAGCCCGACGGTGTTCCTGACCCTCGTGATGCTGTTCCTGATCGTCGTCGGCATGTTCCTGGAATCGAACGCCGCGTACATCATGCTGGTCCCGATCCTCCATCCGATCGCGCTCCAGTACGGCGTCGACCCACTCCACTTCGGGCTCGTCTTCGTGCTCAACCTGGTCATCGGCATGCTCACGCCGCCGGTCGGCGTTGTGCTCTTCGTGGTCGCGAGCCTGTCGGGGCTCACGATGGAGCGGCTCGTCCGCGGCGTCTGGCCGTTCGTCGTGCTGCAGTTCGGGGTTCTGTTCCTGTGTGTCTACTTCCCGGGCCTCTACCTGTGGGTCCCGAGGCTGTTCGGATACTAACTCTTGCTCGGAGGGGGGCGCACCCACGCCGACCCCCCGCGCTGGCGCGCGGGTGTGGCGCGGGTACCCGCCCCGTCCGAAGCCTCCCCCCGGGATTGCGCCGGCAAAGCCGGCGCTCGGACCGGCGGATGGCGGAAACGAGGGTGGCATGGCAGCGAAGCGCATGATCGCCCGCAGCGCGCGGGCCGGGAGCATCGTGGTGGTGCGGCTCGCCTACGGCGAGATGCTGCTCGAGTCGCTTCGGGAGATCTGCCGCGCCGAGAAGATCCGGAACGGCGTGATCCTGACCGGGTTCGGAAGCCTCACCGATCTGTCGGTGACGGGAGTGGTGGGCTCGGCATTCCCGCCGAAGCGCTTCTACAACCGGCGGACGCCGCGCGGGGCCGAAATCCTCGCGATCAGCGGCGTGATCGCGGACTACCACGTCCACGCCCACGTCGTCCTCTGCGACAAGAAGGGGGCGTTCGGCGGCCATCTGGAGCCGGGCTGCCGGATCCTGAGCCTGGCCGAGATCGTGATCATGCGCATCGAGGGCGTGAAGCTCGCCCGCCGGCTCGACCCGGCCACCGGCCAGAAGCTCCTCCAGGCCGTCCGCGCCTACCCGCGCGACGGCGGGCGGCCGGATCAGGAGGGAAGCCTCCTGACCGTGGAGAAGCGGCTCGCCCGACGACGCTGACGCGCGAGCGGCCCCCATGATCGACCTCCTGCTCCGGGCCTGCCGTCTCCCAGATCGCGACGGCCTTGCCGATCTGGCGATCGCCGACGGGCGGATCACCGCGATCGGGGCGGTGCGCGAGGCGGCTCGCGAGACGGTCGAGGTGCGCGGCCGCGTCGTGACGCCGGGGCTCGTGGAGGCCCACATCCATGTGGACAAGGCCCTCCTGTCCGATCGCGTGAGCGGCGCTGCCGGGACGGTGGAAGAGGCGATCCGCCTGACCGGAGAGGCGAAGCGGCGCTTCACGGTGGAGGACATCCGCTCCCGGGCCCGGCAGGTGCTCGAGCTGGCCATCGGGGGAGGTACGACCGCCATGCGGACCCACGTCGACGTGGATCCGATCGTCGGCCTCCAGGGGATGGAGGCGGTGCTGCCGCTCAAGCGAGAGTACGCGCCAGCGCTCGACCTTCAGGTCTGCGCCTTCGCCCAGGAAGGGATCCTCCAGGCGCCGGGGACCGAGGCCCTCCTGCGTCAGGCCCTCGCGATGGGCGCCGATCTGGTCGGCGGCGTCCCGTATAACGATACGGACCCGGCTGAGCACATCGCCAGCGTATTCAACCTCGCCCGGGAGTTCGACGTGGACGCCGACTTCCACGTAGACTTCTTCGACGAACCTGAGCACCTGCACGTCCGGGAGATCGCGCGACAGACCGTCAGCGCGGGCTGGCAGGGGCGGGTCGCGGTCGGCCACCTCACCGAGCTCGCCGCGCTCCCGGTGTCCGAGCACGACGCGATCATCGCCGACATCGCGGCGGCCGGCATCGGCGTCATCTGCCTCCCAGCCACGGACCTCTACCTGACGGGCCGTCGCGACGAGCTGAACGTCAGGCGAGGCCTCACACCCATTCGCCGTCTCTTGGCCGCAGGCGTGCCGGTCGCGCTCGCGTCGAACAATGTCCGCAACCCGTTTACGCCTGTCGGCACCGCGGATCTCGCGCACATGGCGTTCATCGCCGTCGTGGCAGCGCACATGGGGGCGCCCGCGGAGATGCGCGAGCTGGTCGCCGCCCTCACGACCTATCCGGCTCGGATTCTCCGGTTGCGTGACTACGGCCTCAGTATCGGGTGCCGGGCCGATCTCGTCGTGTGGGAGTGCGAGCGCCCCGAAGATATCGTGGCCGCGCTCCCGCCCCGCGCCCTGGTCGTGAAGAACGGGCGGGTGACGATCGAGCAGGAGCTCCGCATCAACGCGCGGTGGCGGGAGGCTCCGACTCGTCCGTGACCGCCGCCTGTGAGCGCGCGCCACGAGCGTGTTGGAGTAGTACCGTTTCGAGCGCGGGCTTCGCCCGCGCAACCGAGTCGTGGGGGAGGTCTCGGAGGGGGCCGTCGAGGCCCCCGCCGATTGTCCTACGGGAGTCGGACGACGCGGAAGCTGTAGTCCGAGTACCGGAGGTGCGCGGGGAGGCTCGAGCGGTGGGCCACGGGGCTCCAGGGGAACTGGTGCCGCCAGGCGCCGCCGCGCGACACCCGCCGGGTTCCAGCCAGCGGGCCCCGGGGGTTCAACGTCGGAGACGCGAGGTAGTAGCCTTCTTCGTACCAGTCCATGCACCACTCGTGGCAGGAACCCGAGAGGTCCGTGAGATCGTAGCCGTTGGCGGGACCTGAGCCGGCGGGAGGCGGCGCTCGCAGCGGGAGCGTGACCCCGGCGAAGACCTCCTCGGCCTTGGCCTTGCCCCACGGGTAGCGCGCTCCGTCCAGGCGGCCGCGCGCGGCCTTTTCCCACTCGGCCTCGGTCGGCAGCCGGTGCGTCTGACCGGTCTCCAGCGTGAGCCACTCGCAGAAGGCCACCGCCTCCCGCCAGCTCACCCCCACCACGGGCTGGCGCGGATCGCTGAAGCGCGGGTCGCCCCAGTACGCCGGCGGCGCGATCGGGTTGATCTCGAGGAAGCGCCCGTACTCCGCGTTGGTGACCGGCGCCTTCGCGACGGCGAAGTCGTCCACCCAGACGGGATGGCGCGGGCCCTCCCCCGGGAGGCCCTCCTCCCAGCCCATCCAGAACTTGCCCGCCGGGATCTCCACGAACTCCACGGCGTCCAGTATAATGGGGACCTCTCACGGAGGGGACCACTATGAACGTTGCCGAGCGGATGGCGCGCCTTGGGACCGAGTCGGCGTTCGAGGTGTTGGCGAAGGCCAAGCAGCTCGAGCGCCAGGGCAAGGAGATCATCCACCTGGAGATCGGCGAGCCCGACTTCGACACGCCCGCCCACATCAAGGCGGCGGCCAAGGAGGCGCTCGACGCGGGCGCCACGCACTACGGCCCCTCCGCCGGGCTTCCGGAGCTGCGCGAGGCAATCGCCAAGCACATCGGCCAGACCCGCGGGATCCCGGTTTCGGCGGACGAAATCGTGGTGACCCCGGGAGCCAAGCCCATCATGTTCTTCACGATCCTGGCGCTCGTGAACCGGGGCGACGAGGTCGTCTACCCGAATCCGGGCTTCCCCATCTACGAGTCGGTGATCAACTTCGTCGGCGGCGTTCCGGTGCCGATTCCGCTCCGCGAGGAGTCGGGCTTCGGCTTCGATCTGGAGCTCTTCGAGCAGAAGGTCTCGAAGAAGACGAAGCTCATCATCATCAACTCGCCCCAGAACCCGACGGGCGGCGTCCTCGAGCGCCGGCAGATCGAGCGGATCGCCGAGATCGCCCGGACGCATCGGATCCCGGTGCTGGCCGACGAGATCTACCGGCAGTTCCTGTACGAGGGCGAGTTCGTCTCGATCGCGGGGCTGCCCGGGATGAAGGAGCTGACGATCATCCTGGACGGCTTCTCGAAGTCCTACGCCATGACCGGCTGGCGCCTGGGCTACGGCGTGATGCCGCCGCCGCTCGCCGAGCACCTGACCCGCCTGATGGTGAACTCGGCCTCGTGCACGGCGACCTTCGTCCAGCTCGCCGGAATCGCGGCGCTCCAGGGCGATCAGACCCCCGTGGCGCGCATGGTGGCCGAGTTCAAGCGCCGTCGCGACCTCGTGGTGGAGGGGCTCAACAAGCTGCCCGGCGTCTCCTGCCAGCGCCCCCGCGGCGCGTTTTATGTCTTCCCGAACGTGAGGCAGCTCAAGCGGCCGTCCAAGGAGATCGCGACGCGGCTCCTGGAGGAGGCCGGCGTCGCCCTCCTCTGGGGGACCGCCTTCGGCGAGTACGGCGAGGGCTACCTGCGCATCTCGTACGCGACGTCGGAAGAGAATCTCAGAAAGGGGCTCGACCGCATGCGCCCCGTCTTTGAGCGCCTCGCCCCCTGATCATCTTCGCCGCATGGCGACCGCGCCCGCGCCGGTGCCGATACCCGATCCTCGGGCCCTCGACCGCGCTGCCGAGCTCATCACGGCGGCCTCCCGGCCCGTCGTGCTTGCCGGGCTTCAATGCGACGCGGAGCACGCCGAGTGGCTTCGCGCCTTCGCAGAGGCCCTGCCGGCGCCTGTCCTGATCACCGAAAAGGCCCATCACCTCCTCCCCGAGGCTCATCCCCTGGCCCTCGGCAGCTTCACGGGTGACGAGCAGGACGAGACGCTCCTGGGCCTGGCGGACTTGATCGTGGCCTTTGGTGTGGCTCCAGAGGAGGTGGACGCACACCGCTGGCGGCACTCGGCTCTGGTCGTTCACCTTTCGAGAACGCGGCACACCGGGCTCCCGTACACGCCGCTCGTCGAGGTCGTCGGAGACCTGGGGCTTATCCTGGAGGAGCTGGCGCCGCGGCTCAGGGGGAAAACCAGGGCTGATTGGGACGTGGTCCAGATCGACCGCCTCAAGAAGGCGAAGCGAGGGTAGGAGAGATGCACTTCAAGCGCGCGAGCGCGATGCCTCGATTGGTTTTGCTCCTCGTCGGGCTGAGCCTCGTGCTCCCCGCGCCGGCGCGCGCCGACGAGCACCCGCTTCTGGTAGAACCCGGATGGCTCCACGCCCGCCTCGAGGAGCAGGCGCTCAGGATCGTGGACATGGCGAGCGATCCCAGGACCTATCGCGCGGGTCACATCCGCGGGGCCGTGTACCTGGGTCTCCGGGAGCTGATGCCTCCGGCGCCGCCCGCCGGCTCCCGGGCGCTCGATGCCGAGGAGGCTTCCCAGCTCTTGGGCAGGCTCGGAATCGGCGAGGGGACCCATGTCGTGATCTACGATGACGCAGGGGGCCTCCACGCCTCCCGCTTCTTCTTCACCCTGGAGCTGTTCGGGCACAGGAAGGCCTCCATCCTCAACGGCGGGCTGGCGGCGTGGCGCCGGGGCGACTTCGCTCTCGTGACGGAGCTCCCCCAGGTGACTCCGACCGCCTACCGCGCGACGCTCAAGCCCGAGCGCCTGGCGGGCGCGGAGTGGATCCTGGCCCGGCTCAAGGATCCGGCCGTCGTCCTGGTGGACGCGCGATCGCCGGAGGAATATCGGGGAGTCCAGGTCCTGGCCAAGCGGGGCGGCCACATCCCGGGCGCCGTCAACATCGAGTGGCGCCGGCACCTGAGGCGGGACGGCACCTTCAGGCCGGTCGAGGAGCTCCGTGCCCTCTACACGGGCCAGGGGATCACCCCGGACAGGGCCGTCGTATCCTACTGCCAGACCTTCCACAGGTCGGCCCATACGTACTTCGTGCTTCGCCTCCTCGGCTACCCGCGCGTGGCGGGCTACGACCGCTCCTGGGCCGAGTGGGGAAATCGCGACGACCTGCCAGTCGCGCGGTAGTCGGCGGTCGGGAAGCACGGTATAATGGCATCGACCTCAACTGCTTCACGGAGGACTTCATGCCCATTCTCACCGACCGCGACACCGATGCGATCCGGAAGGAATTCACCAGGCTCGTCGGCCCCGTCACGCTCACGGTCTTCTCTCAGGAGCTTGGGTCGGAGAGCTGCCTGCACACCGAACTGCTCGTCAAGGAAGTCGCCGAGTGCTCGGACAAGCTCAGCGTCAACCTCCTGAACCTGGTGCTGGACCGCCAGCGGGCGGAGGCCTACGGTGTTGACCGGGTCCCCGCGATCGTCGTGGAGGGGGCGCGCGATTACGGGATCCGCTTCTTCGGCCTGCCGTCGGGGTATGAGTTCACCAACCTGATCGACGCGATCGTCGTGGCCTCCACGGGCGAGCCTGCCCTCGCCGCGGAGACGAAAACCGTCCTGGCCGGGCTCGACAAGCCGGTCCACATCCGGGTCTTCACCACACCGACCTGACCGTACTGCCCCCGGGCCGTGCGCCTGGCCCAGCACATGGCGGTGGCGTCGACCCAGGTCCGGGCCGACTGCATCGAGGCCACCGAGTTTCCCGACCTCTCGCGCCAGTACGCGGTGATGGCCGTGCCGAAGATCGTGATCAACGACCGCGTCCAGTTCGAGGGGGCGCTCCCCGAGCGCCAGTTCCTCGACGCGGTGCTCCGGGCTGTCAACGGAGGGGGGACGCCCGCATGACCTGGACCGATTTCCTGATCGTCGGCGGTGTCATCGTAGGGGTGCTGGCGCTGAGGCACTGGGTGTTGCCGCGCTTCGGCGTTCCCACCTGAGGGAGCAAAGCCACCTGCTCCCGTGAGGAGCCCAAAGACCCACAGCCATGAAGCGCCTCGCAGTGACGCTGTTCGCTCTGGCGTTGCTCGGGACCGCGCTTGCGGCGGCTGCGGCGCCTGACAAGCCTCTCGCCGTCGGTAGCCAGGCTCCGGACTTCACCCTGACGGACCAGCAGGGCAAGTCCTTCCGCCTGTCCGAGGTCCTCGCGAAGCGCCAGTACGTTGTCCTGGCTTTCTACGTTCTCGCCTTCACTCCGGGGTGACAGGCCGAGTTCTCCTGGTTTCGGGATGAAAAGGCGAAATTCGACAGCGAGGACGCGGAGATCGTCGGGATCTCGGTGGATGCGCCCGGGCGCAACAAGTCCTGGGCCGAGAGCCTGAAGCTCCCGTTCAGGCTCCTGAGCGACCTCGATCCCAAGGGGAAGGTCGGGCGTCTCTACGGCGTCTGGGATGACCTCTGGGGGCTCGAGCGGCGGGCCACGTTTCTCGTGGACAGGCAGGGGATCGTCAGGCACGTCGACGTGGGTGGCCTGGCCCTGGACGGGAAAGGAGTGCTGGCGGCGATCGCCCGGCACCGTCGGGCGAGCCGGTGAGCACTGGCTCCGACCTCCTCTTCGCGTACGGCACCCTCATGCGGGGCTTCAGGCTCCACCATCTGATCGCCGAACAGGCCGAGCTCGTGGGGGAGGGGACGGTGAACGGACGACTCCTGGACCTGGGGTCCTATCCGGGCGCGGTTCGCGAGGAGCCCGGCGCCATCCATGGCGAGGTCTATCGCTTGAGTGCGCCCGCGCTGCTCGCGATCCTGGACCGGGAGGAAGGTTATCGCCCCGACGCGCCCGGCCAGGACCTGTATCTTCGCCATCTCACCGCGGTGCGCCTGTCCGACGGGCGCGAGGTGACGGCGTGGATCTACTGGTATCACGGGCCGCGCGGCCGCGCGGTGCCCATCCCCGGCGGCGACTATCGGCAGCACGTTCCCGCTCGAGCCCTTCGTCGGTAGCCAACCCGTTGCACGCACAAGGAGGCGGCGCATGGCCACGTTGAGCCCAGCGGATCTCGTGAAGCACGACCAGGACCATCAGATCCACTCACTCCATCACCCGCTGGAGCACGCCGAGCCCATGATCATCGTGCGCGGGCGCGGCGCCGTGATCACGGACGTCCAGGGACGGGAGTACATCGACGGTCTCTCGGGCCTCTGGAACGTCAGCGTCGGGCATGGGAGGGAAGAGCTCGCCGAAGCCGCGGCGTCCCAGATGAGGGAGCTGGCGTACTACTCCAACTACGTGGGCTTCTCCAACATCCCGGCGATCACGCTGGCCGACCGGCTGATCGGGCTCGCCTACAAGAACATGCAGGCCGTGTTCTTCACCTGCGGCGGCGCCGAGTCCAACGAGGCGGCCTTCAAGACGGCGCGCTTCTACTGGAAGGCCAAGGGGAAGCCCGACAAGGTGAAGATCATCGCCCGGCGCGACGCCTACCACGGCGTAACGCTCCAGGCCATGAGCGCTACCGGCATGCCCCCCTACTGGAAGATGTTCGAGCCGCGTGTCCCGGGCTTCCTCCACATCCAGTCGCCCTACGCCTACCGCTTCCAGGGCGCCAAGCCCGGCGAGACGGTGGGGCAGGCGGCCGCGCGTGAGCTCGAGGAGGCGATCCTCCGTGAAGGGCCCGATACGGTCGCAGCCTTCATCGCCGAGCCGATCATCGGCGGCGGCGGCGTGATCGTCCCTCCCGACGACTACTTCCCGCGCATCCGCGAGGTCTGCACGCGCCACCAGGTCCTCTTCATCGCCGACGAGGTGATCACCGGCTTCTGCCGGACCGGTCAGTGGTTCGCGCTGACCCACTGGCGCGTGGAGCCCGACATCATGTCCTTCGCCAAAGGGGTCACCTCGGGCTACCTGCCCCTCGGCGGGATCATGGTGTCGCGCGAGATCAAGGAGGCCATCGACTCGGTCCCGCTGGACAGCCGTTGGATGCACGCCCACACGTACTCGGGCCACCCGACCTGCTGCGCCGTGGGGTTGAAGAACCTGGAGATCATGGAGCGCGAGCGCCTCTGGGAGAACGCGGCGCGCATGGGGACGCGCCTTCACCACGGCCTCGGGCAGGCCTTTGGCGATCACCCGCACGTGGGCGACATCCGGGGCGGGAAGGGGCTCCTGGCGGCCATCGAGCTGGTTGCCGACCGCGGGACGAAGGCCGCGTTTCCGGCGGACAAGAAAGCCGGGGAGCGGGTCCGCGCCGAGATGACGAAGCGAGGCGTGCTTACGCGGACCCGTGTCGACTCGGTCTTCTTCGCCCCGCCGCTCGTCATCAACGAGGCTCAGGTGGACCGCCTGATTGCCGTGACGCGCGACGCTGTGACGGCTGTCCTCGGCGTCTAGGGCAAGCGGTTTCGGCGTTTTCGCCAGTTTTTTTCGCTTCACCTTTCGAGGTACACTAAGGGCAAGCATGGCGGAAACGGTCAGCCTGGAACAGGTCCTCTCCCGCCTCGCCCGGGAGGGCGAGCTCTACGAGCGGCTCCCGGAGGGCCGCGTCCGCTGCTACGCCTGCGGCCATCGGTGCCTGATCCCGCCGGGCCAGAAGGGCATCTGCAAGGTCCGCTGGAACGAGGACGGCCGCTTGATGGTCCCTACCGGTTACGTCGCCGCGCTCCAGCTCGACCCCGTCGAGAAGAAGCCCTTCTTCCACGCCTACCCCGGCTCGCGCGCGCTGTCGTTCGGCATGCTCGGATGCGATTACCATTGTGGTTATTGTCAGAACTTTTTGACCTCCCAAGCCTTGCGCGATCCGATAGCGGGTGTTCCCCCTCAGGAGATCACTCCCACGCAGATCGTTGACCTGGCCTTCCGCCACCGGGCTCGCATTCTCACCACCACCTACAACGAGCCCTTGATCACCAGCGAGTGGGCGATCGAGGTCTTCAAGGAAGGGAAGGCGCACGGGCTCACGTGCTCCTATGTCTCGAACGGCAACGCCACGCCCGAGGTGCTGGACTACATCCGGCCGTGGGTGGACCTCTACAAGGTGGACCTCAAGGGCTTCGACGACAAGGACTACCGGAAGCTGGGGGGGGTCCTCAAGGTCGTGCTCGACGCGATCCGCCTCCTGCACCAGAAAGGCTTCTGGCTCGAGATCGTGACGCTCGTGGTCCCGGGCTTCAACGACTCCGACGAGGAGCTGCGGGACATCGCGAAGTTCCTGGTCTCGGTCTCCCCCGACATCCCCTGGCACGTCACCGCGTTTCACCAGGACTACAAGATGACCGACCGGGCCAACACGACGGCGAAGGCCCTGATCCGCGCGGCGGAGATCGGCGTTGCCGAAGGGCTCCGCTATGTCTATGCGGGGAACATTCCCGGGCGGGTCGGGCCCTTCGAGAACACCTACTGTCCGTCCTGCAAGACCGTCCTCATCGAGCGCGTCGGCTACACGATCCTGAAGGACCTCCTCACCCCGACCCGGGGGCTGTGCCCGTCCTGCGAGACGCGGATCCCCGGGGTTTGGGGCTAGCCCGCCCCCTCTTTTTTCGCTTGACAAGTACTCATCACATGTATAGTATCAGACTCCCCAGAGAGGCGATCCGTGGATCTGCAGGTCAGGCTCGCGATTCTGGCCGAGGCCGCCACCGGCGACAGGGAGCACGGGCTCCCCAAGGGCCTGGGCAGCGGGAACTCGGTGGGGGTCAGGAAGGTCCGCCTTCCGGGCGGGGGCTCCACGAACATCATGCGCGTCATGCAGACCAACGCGTGCTCCCTCTCCTGCGGCTACTGCCCCACCTTCTGCGGGGGCAAGGTCAAGCGCACCGCGCTCGCGCCCGAGGAGGTGGCCGCCACCTTCATGGAGGCCCATCGCAAAGGCTGGGCCCAGGGCCTCTTCCTCACCTCGGGAGTGCCCGGCAAGCCGGTGCGCCCGATGGATCGGATGCTCGCGGCCGTCGAGATCCTGCGCAAGAAGGAAGGCTTCGGGGGCTACGTCCACATCAAGCTCCTCCCCGGCGCCGAGCCGGCTCAGGTCGAGCAGGCCGCGCGGCTCACGAACCGCATCTCGATAAATCTGGAAGCGCCGGGTGACACCTACATCAGGAGGCTCGCCAGGGAGAAGGATTTCAGCGGCGACCTCCTCCCCAAGCTCGAGCTGGCCGGTCGCCTCCTTCGCCATGCGCGTCAGGAGTGGCGACCTGGAGACGTGAGGCCCGCGGGGACGACGACCCAGTTCGTCGTCGGTCCGTCCGGGGAGCAGGACCGGGAAATCCTCGGCCTCGTGGCCCGGCTCGAACGGGAGCAGCTCCTCCACCATGCCCACTTCAGCGCCTTCCAGCCCGTGGTGGGGACGCCGATGGAAGGCGAGCGGGCGACGCCAGGCATGCGCGAGCTTCGCCTCTACCAGGCCGAGCACCTGCTCCGCCAGTACGGCTTTCGCTTCGAGGAGCTGGTCTTCGACGCCGACGGCAACCTCCCCCTGGACCACGATCCCAAGACCGCGTGGGCGCTCCGCCAGGCCGAGGTCTTTCCGCTGGACGTCATGACAGCGCCCTACGAGCTCCTCCTCCGGGTGCCCGGCGTCGGGCCGAAGGCGGCGCTCACGCTGGCCCAGGAGCGGCGGCGGAGCGTGATCCGCTGGCTCGGGGACCTCAAGTGCATCGGCGTGGACACGGCCCGCGCGGGCTACTTCCTCGCGCTCCGGGGGCGGCGGCTCGCTCGCGCGCTCCCGGCCCACCAGCTCCGTCTCTTCCCCCACGGCCAGCACCTCCCCCAGGCCGCGTGGAAGACCGAGGTCCCCCCGTGCGCGTACCGGTGAGGCCGATCGGGTTGGCGAGCGCTCGAGTCTCGGTATATCCTTTTGGTAATACCTTTACCGGAGGTGCGGCATGTCGAGGATCCTCTCCCTGAAGCTGCAGGAGAGCGTGCTGCGGGAGTCCGAAGAGATCCTACGTCGGCGGAAGACGTCCCGGAACGCCTACTTCAATGAGGCCATCCACTTTTACAACAAGCTCTGGAAGCGGAAGCTCCTCAAGGAGACGCTCGCCGAAGAGTCCGCGCTGGTGGCGGGGGATTCCTTAGCGGTGCTAGAGGCCTTCGAGAAGCTCTCGGACGAGCTCGATCAATAGTGTGCCATGGAGATCAGGAAGTGGCATGCGTATATCGCGGATCTGAATCCCCGGCGAGGGACTGAGCCGGGCAAAATTCGGCCGGTGATCGTCGTGCAGACCGACCTGCTCAACGGAGTTCATCCTTCAACGGTAGTATGCCCGGTCACCACAAACATCCAGCCCAAAGTCCGAATCCTGAGGGTGCATCTCGCAGCCGGAGAGGCGGGGCTGAAGGTGAAATCCGACATCATGGTGGATCAAGTTCGTGCGATCGACAATCGGCGGTTCATCGAGAAGCTGGGGAAAATTGCCCGTGCGAGTCAGGCGCGGCTCGCGGAGAACCTGAAGATCCTTTTGACGTAAACCCGCGAGGGAGTGAGTCCGGATGAAACGAGACGTCATGTGGGCGCGGGAGAGCGGGCCGGGGCTCGAGCACCTGCGCCTGGTGCAGGACAGCGCGGGGATTGCGGCGGACGGCGTGATTCTCGGCGTGGAGGATGACGTTCCGTTCCGCGCCCGGTACGAGATCCGTTGCGACGCGCGGTGGAGAGTTCGGGAGGTGAGTCTGGGTCTTTTGGGCGGTCGTGGTCAGGGACTCACGCTCCGTGCGGACGGCGAAGGCCGCTGGCGCGCAGAGTCGGGCGATGCCGTTCCGCAGCTCGACGGTTGCATTGACGTGGATATCTCCGTGACGCCGTTCACCAACACCCTGCCGATCCGGCGGCTGGCGCTGAGACCCGGCGAGGCCGCTGAGATCACGGTGGCCTATCTGAGCGTTCCCGAGCTGGAGTTGAAGCCGGCGAAGCAACGGTACACGTGTCTGCACCTGGACCGGGATGGAGGAGTGTACCGGTACGAGGGTCTGCTGAGCGGGTTTACCGCCGAGCTCCAGGTCGATGCCGACGGGCTGGTCGTGGAGTACCCTGGCATATTCCGAAGGGTGTGGCCTCAATGACGAGCGTCGCCATCAGCCATTTCTTCGCCTATCTTTCCCGAATGAAGTTCATCCGGCGCTGGGGTCTGATGCACAACACCTACGCCGAGAACATCCAGGAGCATAGCTTGCGTGTGGCGATGATCGCTCACGCGCTGGCAATTATCCGCAATCGGCGATTTGCGGGGAGCGCGAACCCGGAAAGAACGGCCCTGCTGGCCCTCTATCACGATGCCGGTGAGGTACTCACCGGCGACCTCCCGGCTCCCGTCAAGCACTTCAACCCCGAGATCCGGGCTGCATACAACGAGATCGAGGGGGCGGCGAAACGGAAACTTTTCAACATGCTTCCTGAGGAGCTGAAGGAGGACTACGCACCGTTCTTTGTTTCCGCGGAGGCCGACCGGACTCATCGAGGTCTGGTCAGGGCAGCGGACAAGCTCTGCGCGTACATCAAGTGCCTGGAGGAGATTGCGGCGGGCAATCAGGAGTTCGCGAAGGCCGAGAAGGCTCTCGGGAAGCAGGTCGAGGAGCTCGATCTGCCGGAAGTGCGGTACTTCGTGGAGAAATTCGTTCCCGGCTTCAGGCTGACGCTTGACGAGCTGGGCTGAACGCCCCGGCCTCAGACAGCGGAGATGAACATGGCGACTTCTCCATACGAGCTGACCGAGGAAGAGACGGAGCTTCTGCAGAAGCACTTGGAGTTCTACCAGTCGCTGGAAAGTGGTCGGCGAACCCCGAAGACCGAGGCCCAGAAACACTTCGTCGCAGTCTGCCAGGGTCGGGCACGAGCGGAAACGCCTCACGAGATGGCCTATGCGAAGTACATGAGACTGCGTGCGGCCGAGAGGCGGCGTGAATTGAGCGCGCATGACGACCGGGGCATTCCCGAGTACGAGGAAGGATATCCTCGGCCCGGCTGGTTTACTGACGAGGATTGGAAAAAGCTGAAGTCTCGCGACTACGCTGAGCTTCAGCTCCGAAACCGCGACTGGTGAGCGATCGCAGAGGGGATAGCGACGACGGCTCGGAGGAGAGCAACTCGGGTCGCCACGACAGATTCGCAACCTGCCGGAGCGTTGCGGCCGTAGTCCGGACGAGCTTCGGTATTCCGCGAGGTCCAAGCCCGACCGCAGATATCAGGTAGTCGCCGAGCGGTATCCCTAACGTTGAGGGAGCACACCCTGTATGTCTCATTCGGTGGTCCAGTTTCAGAATCCCATCTCCGCATCACGCTTCGAGCGGGTGGCGATCGAGCCCTTAACGTCGCGGTGGCGCATCGCCGAGATCGCAGGGCGGCTGGTCGAGGTCTCCGGGCTCGAGGCTACGGCCGCGCTCACGCTGGCCTTCGCGCTGGTGCTGGAGGCGCAGCGACTGGGTGAGCCGGTCGCCTGGATCACGCCGGTGGAGAGCAGCTTCTACCCGCCCGATGCGGCCGAAGGTGGCGTGGATCTCGACGCCCTGGTGGTGATTCGCATCCCCGAGGCTCGGGTGATGGCCCGGGTGGCGGACCGGCTGGCGCGCTCGGGGGGTTTCGGCCTGATCGTCCTCGACCTCGGCGCGCAGGTCGAGGTTCCGACACCGCTCCAGGCGCGTCTGGCGGGGCTTGCGCAGAAGCACCACGCCATCGTGCTCTGCCTGAAGGAGAAGGCGAGCACGGCCCCGTCGCTGGGATCGCTCGTCTCCCTCCGCGTCCACGCGCAGAGGCGGAGAGCCCCCGAGGGCGGATTCGCGTGCGAGCTCGCCGTCCTCAAGGACAAACGCCGGGGCCCGACCTGGGCCCATGCGGAGGCCTGCCGTGGACCGGCTGGCGTGCGTTAGCTTCCCGGCGTTTCCGCTCCAGCTCCTGCTGCGGCGCCAGCCCGAGTGGGCGGCTCATCCCGCCGCCGTCCTCGCCGAGGACAAACCGCAGGGGCCCATCCTCTGGGTGAACGAGAGGGCGCGGCGGGCCGGAGTGCTGTCCGGCCTCCGCTATGCCGCGGGCCTTTCCCTCGCGCCGGACCTCCGTGCCGGCGTGGTCCCGCCCGTGGAGATCGAGAGAGAAGTCGCCGCGCTCACCGAGAGGCTCAGGGGCTTCACCCCCGCGGTCGAGCCGTCGGAGGACGAGCCGGGAGTCTTCTGGCTCGACGCGTCCGGGCTGGATCGCCTCTACCCCTCCTTGGGCGCGTGGGCGCGTTCGATCCACGCCGATCTCACAGGCGCAGGCTTCCACGCCACCGTGGTCGTGGGTTTCACCCGCTTCGGGACCTGTGCGGTAGCCAAGGCGCTGGAGGGGACGGTGGTGTTCAACGATCTCGCCCAGGAGCGCGCCGCGGCGCGCGGGGTCCCGCTCGACCGGCTGGAGCTCGATCCCGACTTCCGCGACACGCTCGCCAAGCTGGGAGTGAAGACGGTCGGCGCGCTGCTCTCGCTTCCGGCGGGAGGGCTGCTGGAGCGCTTCGGCCCCGAGGCCTACCGCGTGCACCGCCTGGCCGCGGGCGAGCTCTGGGCGCCGCTCCAGCCTCTGCCGGCGGAGGAACCGATCCGGCAGACGCTCGCGCTCGACGATCCCGAGGCCGACCTCGCGCGCCTCATCTTCCTGACCAAACGGCTCCTGCACCCGCTCTTGGCGACGCTCGTCGTCAGGGGAGAGGCCCTCGCCGAGCTGGCCCTCCGTCTCGCGCTCGACGAGACGGGCTGGCGCGAGGAGCAGATCCGCCCGGCGGCTCCCACGCTGGAGGTGGTGCAGCTGCTCGACCTCGTCCGTCTGCGGCTGGAGACCGTCGGGCTTTCCGCCGGCGTGGTCGGGATCGAGCTGACGGCGCGAGGGGTTCCGGCGAGCCGCGAACAGCTCAGGTTCTTCGCCGAGCAGCCCCGGCGCGACCTCGACGCCGCCAACCGGGCTCTCGCCCGGCTCCGCGCTGAGTTCGGAGACGAGGCAGTCGTCCGGGCGCGCTTGACCGACGGCCATTTCCCCGAGGCGGGCTTCGTCTGGGAGCCCGTCGTGGAGATCGCGCTCCCGCGCCCCCGGAGCGTGCCCCCGAGAACCCTGGTGAGGCGGATCCTCGTGACGCCGATCCCGCTCCCGGCGCGGCCCCGCGAGCTTCGGAGCGAGGGGTGGCTTGTGCGCGGGCGGGAGGACGGGCTGGTCACCCGGCTCCACGGGCCGTACGTCATTTCCGGCGGCTGGTGGCAGCGAGAAGCACACCGCGAGTACTACTTCGCCGAGACCCGGCGCGGCGACCTCCTCTGGATCTACTACGACCGCCCCCGCCGGAAGTGGTTCCTCCACGGCATGGTTGAGTAGGACTCAGACCGGCTAGCCCGAGCGGGTGGCACGGCGAGCGGGGCGCCCCACCGGAGGGGCCGGGGGTCCCTACACCGGGCGCACCCACGCCTTCGGCGCGGGTACCCGGGCCCCGACGGTGGGCACCCACGGCGGAGGCCGTGGGTGCCCGGCCGGGACAGGACCTGCTCGGGCGCGGAGGTTAGGCCCCGCATGCAGTCATACGTCCCGCTCTGGTGCAAGAGCAACTTCTCCTTCCTCGAAGGGGCGAGCCACCCCGACGAGCTGGTGGAGGAAGCCCACCGCCTAGGGCTCCAGGCGCTGGCGCTGACCGACCGCGACGGCGTGTACGGCGTCGTCCGCGCCCACGTCAAGGCGCGCGAGCCCGGCCTCACGCTGATCGTGGGCGCGCAGGTCACCGTGGAGGACGGCTCCGTCATCGTCCTCCTGGCTCAGGACCGGGACGGCTACGCCAACCTCTGCCGGGTCATCACCGCCGGGCGGCTCCGCTCGCCCAAGGGCGAGTCGGCCGTGACATGGGAAGAAGTCTGCAACCACGCGGGCGGGCTCCTGGCGCTCTGGGGCGGGGACCGGAGCCTGCTCGTGCGCGAGGCGGCCACGGGGCAGATCGCCGGAAACCTGAGCGAGGCCTTCGCCGGCCGGCTCTACGCCCTGCTCGCGCGCCACCGGCGGGCCGAAGAGGCCAGGGAGGAGGCGCGGCTCCGCGAGCGGGCGAGGCACTACGGGCTTCCCCTCGTGGCGGCGACTGAGGTGCTCTACCACACGCCGGCGCGCCGGCCGCTTCAGGACGTGCTGACCGCGATCCATCACGGCGTCGCGCTCCCGGCCGCCCGGCGCCGGCTCAAGCCCAACGCCGAGCACGCCCTCCGCTCCCCGTACGCCTTCGCCGCGCTCTTCGCCGACGAGCCCTCGGCTGTGGCAAGGACCCGCGAGGTGGCCGAGCGCTGCCGGTTCTCCCTGGCCGAGCTCAGCTACCGCTACCCCTCGGAGCGGCTCCCCGACGGAACGACCTCCTCCCAGTGGCTCCGCCACCTGACCTTCGAGGGAGCGCGCCGTCGCTACGGCGGGGAGCTCCCACCCGACGTCGTCGCTCAACTCGAACAAGAGCTTATGCTGATCGACGCCCTCGACTACCCGGGCTACTTCCTGACCATGTGGGAGATCGTCGAGTTCTGCCGCGAGCGCGGGATCCTCTGCCAGGGGCGCGGCTCGGCCGCGAACTCGGCGGTCTGCTACTGCCTCGGGATCACGGCCATCGACCCGGTGAGAATGGGGCTCCTGTTCGAGCGCTTTCTCTCCCGGGAGCGCGCCGAGCCCCCCGACATCGACCTGGACATCGAGCACGAGCGGCGCGAGGAGGTCATCCAGCACGTCTACGCCAGGTACGGGCGCCCCCACGCCGCGATGGTGGCCAACGTGATCCGCTACCGCACGCGCTCGGCCGTCCGCGACGTGGGTAAGGCCCTCGGGCTTCCCGAGACCTCTCTGGTCAGGGTGGCCAGGCTCCTCGCCCTTCACGAGGACGTCCCCGCCGCCGCGCTCCAGCAGGCCGGCCTCGACCCCGAGGCCCCCGCCCACGCTCATCTCATCCGGCTGGCGAACGAGCTCCTCGACTTCCCCCGCCATCTCTCCATCCACCCAGGCGGCTTCCTCCTGGGCCACGAGCCGGTGTCGGACCTGGTTCCTATCGAGAACGCCACCATGCCCGGGCGCACCGTGATCCAGTGGGACAAGAACGACCTGGAGGACCTCGGGCTCTTCAAGGTGGACCTCCTCGGCCTGGGCGCCCTCACCCAGCTCGACCTGGCGTTCCATCTCCTGAAGCAGCACCGCGGTCTCGAGCTCTCCATGGCGACGATCCCGCCCGACGATCCGGCCACCTTCGAGATGATCAGCCGGGCCGACACGGTGGGCGTCTTCCAGATCGAGAGCCGGGCCCAGATGTCGATGCTCCCGCGCCTCCGTCCGCGCAGCTTCTACGATCTGGTCATCGAGGTGAGCATCGTGAGACCCGGGCCGATCACGGGCGACATGGTCCACCCCTACCTCCGCCGCCGGAACGGCGAGGAGCCCGTGGAGTACCCTCATCCGTGTCTCAGACCTGTGCTGGAGCGCACGCTCGGCGTGCCGCTCTTCCAGGAGCAGGTGATGCGCCTGGCGGTGGTCGCCGCCGACTACAGCCCCGGCGAGGCCGACCAGCTCAGGCGCGACATGGCCGCCTGGCGCCGGACCGGCCTCATCGAGCGCCACCGCGAGCGGCTGATCTCGCGCATGGAGGCCAAGGGGATCGCCCCGGAGTTCGCCGCACGCGTCTTCCAGCAGATCCTGGGCTTCGGCGAATACGGATTCCCGGAGAGTCATGCCTCGAGCTTCGCCCTGATCGCCTATGCGGCGGCCTGGCTCAAGCGCCACTACCCGGCGGAGTTCGCGTGCGCGCTGCTGAACGCCCAGCCCATGGGCTTCTACGCTCCCGCGACGATCGTGGAGGACGCCCGGCGCCACGGCGTCGTCGTGCGGCCGGTGGACGCGGGCGAGAGCGCCTGGGACTGTACTCTGGAGCCGTGCCCTGAGAGCGCGGGCGGCTTCGCGGTGCGCATGGGCCTGAGATACGTGATGGGGCTCGGATCAGGGGACTGGAGCCGAATCGAGGCCGCGCGCCGGGACGCCCGGCTTGCTTCGCTCGGCGATTTCGTTCGCCGCACCGGGCTCGACGAGGGCGCCCTCACCGCGCTGGCCGAGGCCGGCGCCTTCGAGGGGTTTGGCCTGGACCGGCGGGCCGCGCTCTGGGAAACGCTGGGCCTCGCCCGCTCGCGAGGGGCCGCTCTGCCGCTCGTCGCGGACGGGGCGCGTCCGGGCTTCGCGCCCCTGAGCCACTTCGAGACGATCGCCTGGGACTACCGCCGCACGCTCCACAGCCCCCGGGGCCACCCGCTGGCGCCGCTACGCAAGGATCTCAGAGCCCAGGGCTTGCCTGACGCCCGCACCGTGGCCTCCCTGCGCCACGGCCGGCGCGTCCGCTACGCCGGCCTGGTCATCTGCCGCCAGCAGCCCGGCACCGCGGGCGGCACCGTGTTCATGACGCTGGAGGACGAGACCGGCTTCGTGAACGTCGTGCTCTGGGAGCGCGTGTTCCAGCGCTACGCGCTCCTGGCGAAGACCGCCACCTTCCTCGGCGTGACAGGCACGCTCCAGGCCGAGCAGGGCGTGGTCCACCTCGTCGCCGAGCGGCTCTGGACGCCCCAGGTAGCGCTTAAGCCCGTAAGCGCCCCCAGCCACGATTTTCACTGACCGATGAAAAGGAGGTCTCCATGGATTCCAAAGTGAGAAGCCTCATGGACTACAGGCCCAACATGGCAAACCGGGATGCGCAACCTGCTGTACGCATCTCTCCGTCCCCTGCTCCCGCTGCCTCTCCTCCGTCGGGCGCACCAAAGCTCAGGCTGCTTGATCAGGTGCGCCTGGCGATTCGCTCGCGACACCTCAGCCACCACACCGAGCAGGCCTATATTGGTTGGATCAACCGGTTCATCTTTTTTCACGGCAAGCGACATCTGGGAGAGATGGGCGAGACAGAGATCGGCCGGTTTTTGTCCAGCCTGGCGTCCGATCTCCACGTAAGTCCTTCAACGCAAAACCAGGCATTGAATGCTCTACTGTTCCTTTACCGCGAGGTGCTCGAAAGGCAGATCGGCTTGATCCAGGGAGTCGTTCGCGCCAAAAGGCCAAGGCGATTACCCGTCATCCTGACTAAAGAGGAGGTCAAGCGGCTGCTGGGCTGCCTGAAGGGCACTCCATGGTTGATGGGCATGCTTCTTTATGGAGCGGGGCTGCGGCTTATGGAGTGTTGCCGCCTCCGCGTCAAGGACATCGACTTTTCTCGGAACCAGATCGTCGTCCGAGCCGGCAAGGGCGACAAGGATCGCTACACGATGCTCCCCGCGACAGTCAAAGAACCTCTTCTCCGCCACCTGCAAGCCGTCAGACGCCAGCACGAACACGATCTCCAGAGGGGCCTCGGCCTGGTGAGCCTCCCCAACGCCCTTGAGCGGAAGTATCCCAACGCGGGGAAAGAATGGGG